>NZ_JABKBZ010000005.1:0-143289 GCF_013166635.1 Lentimicrobium sp. S6
TCTTCTGTTTTTGAGATATCTTCGTAATGTAGCATGTTTTGTACTTTTTGTGTGGTAACCTAAAGATACAATAAAACCAAGGGATTCCCAAGGTTTCATGCTGCATTTTTTCTCTAAAATGCTCAGTATATAACGGTGCGAAACTTCAGTTATTATTCTAATTTTGTTATTTGGAGCCCTCTGGTTTTATCTGGATTATCAAAGCCCTAAGTATAGCGGAGAAATAGTATTGCAAGAACTGGAAGAAAAAGCAGAAGTGGTATTTGATGAATATGGAATCCCACATATCTATGCCCAAAATCAGAGAGATGCTTATTTCACCTTGGGATATGTTCAGGTGCAGGAGCGACTGTTTCAAATGGAGCTTTATAGGAGATTGGTTCAAGGAAGAGCCTCTGAAATATTTGGCTCCTCTTTAATTTCCACAGATAAATACTTTCTCACTTTAGGATTAAATGAATTAGCAAAAGAAGCTGCTGAAAAACATTATTATCAAAATCGAAATGCCGAGTATCATGCGGCCACTTATTCATATTTGGAAGGAATAAATGCTTTTATTGCTGAAGATAGGTTGCCGGTAGAATTTCAATTGATAGGTTTTAAGCCAGAACCTTTTGCCGTTGAAGATATGTATGGCAGTTTGTACTTGACTGCTCTTGGGTTTTCTTTCGCACAGAATGAAGATTTACTTTTGAATTTTATTAATACTGATCTTGGGCCAGAGTATTTAGTTGATTTTTCTGAGGATTTTATCCCAAATTTAGATAAAAAGCAAGCCTATGTGAATCAATTAATGACGGAGCAGCTAGAGCATTCGATGAATGAAATGGGATTGCCACTTTGGGAAGGAAGTAATGCATGGGTATTATCAGGTCGTAAAACAAAATCTGGAAAAGCCATATTGTCCAATGATACTCATGTAGGGTTCAGTCAGCCAGCTATATGGTATGAAGCCTATCTTGAATATCCGGGTTATGAGTTTTATGGACATTTCTTGCCAACTGTTCCTTTTGGTATTATTGGCCATAACGATCATTTGGCTTGGGGTTTGACTATTTTCCCATTTGATAATATGGATTATGTGCAATTAGAATCCATTGGAAATCCAGCTAGCTATATTTATTTTCAAGATACAGTGGATTTCGAATTTGTTGATTATGAGATAGTGGTGAAAGATGGTGAAAACGAAAGGTTTACACTTAAAACCTCGAAACTGGGCCCAGTTATCAATCACATAGAACCTCTGATTGATTCCCTTTATACTTCAGATATTACACTCAATTGGTCTATTTATCATCTGGAGAATACTTCTGTTCAAGCCTTATATAAAATGAATCAGGCTCAAAACATGCATGATTTTAAAGAAGCTATTTCGTTGATAGATATAGTGGGTCTAAATGTGATGTATGCCGATGCAAAGAATAATATTGCATGGTGGGGATGTGGAAAAATACCTAGAAGAGATAGTTTGAGTCAGAGTTTTAAGTTTCTAAATTCTGCCGATGGAAAAGATAAGCAAATGGGTTTTTTGAGTTTTGATGAGAACCCTAAGGTGGAGAATCCCATGTCAGGATTTATAGCTACGGCTAATAATAATCCAGTTTTGAGTGGGGGTAGTTTTGTGCCCGGTAATTATTTGCCATCAGATAGAATTGATTTGATTACTAATGCCTTAATAGAAAAAGATGATTGGGATTTAGACGCTTGTCGAGCCCTCCAGCTTGATCATCAATCTATGGTGAAAAGAGATTTAGCCTATTTTATCAGTACTCAGTTAATCGATTTGCCAAAACAAGGGTTATACAGAGAAGTTGCCGATAAACTATCAAAATGGGATGGGAATTATAATCTGCATGGTGTAGAACCTGCTATTTTTTCTCGACTTTATTTCAATATTGCCCAGCAAGCTATGGCTGATGAATTAGGCCCCGCCCTTTTCAGTAAAGCTTGTAAAACATACTTATTGAAGAAGACTTTACCCTCGCTGATTAAGAATGGAACTTCACCATGGTGGCTGAAAAAAGGTTCTGAGGAGTCTAGTACTAGAGCTCAGGTGTTAACAATCGCATTTATGATGACTGTAGACGAGTTGAATAGTGAATTGGGTCCAAAAGTGAAAGATTGGAAGTGGAGCAAAGTGCATACGCTTACTCATGAACATCCCATGGGATCGAGAAAGCCATTAGATAAAAGTTATAATGTTGGTCCATACCCAGTGGCCGGCGGAAATCAAGTTCTCAATAAAATGGAATATGCACTTACAGGTGATGTTATTCATCAGGTAACTTCTGGTCCAGCACTTCGGATACTGATTGATTTTGAAAATGTAGGTGGAGGCTTGAATATTTCTCCGACGGGACAATCTGGAAATTTCAGAAGTCCTCATTATAAAGATCAAGCTGAGATGTTTGTTAATGGGGAGTATAGAGGAATGTTGATGGATAGAAAGGCAATTATAGCAGGGGAACACCAAGTATTAAACTTGTTGCCCCGTTAAATCAATCCTAATTCTCGCAAACGTTCAGTTAAGAACTCCCCAGCTGTAATATCATCAAATTGTTTTGGATTTTCTTGGTCAACACAAGCTGCTAAGCAATCTAGTTTCATATCGCTAACCGGGTGCATAAAGAAAGGAACAGAATATCGCGAACTTCCCCAAGATTCTTTTAGTGGGTTGGTGACCTGATGAACTGTTGATTTTAATTTGTTATTGGTATGACGAGAAAGCATATCACCCACGTTTATCATCAGCTCATCGGGCTGAGCAATGGCGTCTATCCAATCTCCATGATGATTTTGAACTTGTAAGCCTTTTCCCTGAGCGCCCATGAGGAGGGTGATTAAATTAATATCGGTGTGGGCTGCAGCTCTTACCGCTTCTTTTGGTTCTTCAGTAATAGGAGGATAATGAATGGGGCGCAAAATACTGTTGCCTTCTTTTATGTATTTATCGAAATAGAATTCTTCTAAACCAACAAATAAAGCCAAAGCTCTTAAAACATAGATGCCTGTTTTCTCCAACTTCTCGTACACCTCTTGTCCTACTTTATTAAACTCAGGTAACTCTTCCACCATAACATTCTTTGGGTAGATCTCTTTGTATTTAGAATCCTCAGAAATATTTTGTCCAAAATGCCAGAATTCTTTTAAATCACCTTCTGTTCTTCCTTTTGCCGATTCCTTTCCAAAACCCGTATATCCTCTTTGTCCGCCAATGCCTTCTATTTCATATTTTACTTTGGTTTTTAAAGGAAGTCCAAAAAAGCTTTCACACTCCTGATACAGTTGATTTACTAATATCTCTTCTAGGAAATGGCCTTTTAAAGCCACAAATCCTATTTCCTGATAAGCTTTTCCAATGGCTTGTACAAAGTCGTTTTTGCGTTTCGCATCATCAGAAGTAAAGTCATTTAGATTTACAGAAGGGATAATATTGGCCATTTTATTTGTTTTAAATTTAGGAAAGCTAAAGATATAAAATTCTTGTAAATCCTGATAGCGCTGTGCTAGTGTAGTTTATATTTCATAATGAAAAACATATAACTAGCTTATGTTGAATGGTTCTAAGCTGCTTAAAACTTTCTTTTTACTCCTTTCCATTCAAAATATTATGTAATTTTGCACCCCTTAAAAAAAGAGGAGTTTTAATTCTATAAATCAGCCCATGAGCATGATAAGTTTCCTTAGAAAATACAGTTTAAAAAGTTTGAGTACCAAGCAGGTAACCTATATTATTAGTATTGTGATTGGGTTTTTTGTAGGGTTAGCAGCGGTGATTATTAAAAAAGCTGTGCATCTAACACAATGGCTCTTGACCCATAGTTTTAGTGCAGACATGGAACATTACCTGTTTTTTATATATCCCACAATAGGTATTTTTCTGGCTGTATTGTATATGAACTTTATCATTAAGAAAAAAGTGGGACATGGTATTCCAGCTGTGCTTTATGCCATATCAAAACAAAATGGAATTATCCCTAAACATAATATGTTCTCCTCCATCTTCACGGCGAGTTTTACCGTAGGTTTTGGTGGTTCAGTAGGGTTGGAGGGACCAACGGTATATACTGGAGCAGCCATAGGAAGTTATTTTGGCCAGATTTTAAAAACCAATTATCGTCAAACAATATTCTATTTAGGTTTTGCCAGTGCTGCGGCCATGGCGGCAATCTTCAAAGCGCCAGTTGCAGGAATTGTATTTGCCTTAGAGGTGATCATGCTTGATCTTACTATGGCGGCATTGCTTCCTCTTTTATTGTCTTCTGTTACTGCGGTAATGGTTAGTTATATGTTTATGGGTCAGGGTGCTGTTTATCATATTGAACAAGTAGATCCTTTTCTTTTGAAAGATGTGATTTGGTTTATCCTTCTAGGCGTTTTTACAGGTTTAGTAAGTACCTATTTTACCAAGGCTTATATTAAAATAGAATCTATTTTTTCTTCCATGAAGAAATGGTATACCAAGCTTTTAGTAGGAGGAACTGTTTTAGGGGGCTTAATATTTTTGTTCCCATCTTTATATGGAGAAGGTTATGATGCCATTAACACCGCATTGCATGGCGAAACTTCTAATCTATTTGCCAACTCGGTTTTCTTCGATTTTAGAGATGATGTTTGGGTGGTATTTGCCATGATGGCTATAATCTTAATCACTAAGGTGATTGCTACTTCTGTTACTTTTGGCGCAGGAGGTATTGGAGGTATTTTTGCACCTTCTTTATTCTTAGGAACCTATGCTGGCTTACTATTCTCAAAGACAGTTAATTATTTTGGTTTCGAAAATTTATCTGAAAAGAATTTTGCCTTGGTGGGTATGGCTGGTATTATTTCGGGAAATCTACATGCTCCTTTAACCGCTATCTTCCTTATTGCTGAGTTAACGACTGGGTATACGCTATTTGTTCCCTTAATGCTCACTTCTGCTTCTTCCTACGCAACGACCAAATTATTTGTTACCAATTCAGTATATACCCATCAGTTGGCTAAACGAGGGGAATTAGTAACCCACGATAAAGATAAGGCGGTTATGCAAATGCTTTCGGTGAAGGATTTAATAGAAAAAGATTTCAAAACTATTGAGCCTTCAGCTACTCTAGGCGAATTAATTGATGTGGTAGCTGATTCTAAACGCCATGTTTATCCAGTCGTAGATGAAACCAATGAGTTCCATGGAGCTATAACCCTCGATGAGATCAAACATATCATGTTTAAGCCAGAATTATACGATAAATATACTGTAGAGGATTTAATGTTTGTTCCGGTTTCCAAGGTCGATCCAGAGGAAAGTATGGAGGAGGTTGCTAAAAAATTCAATAAATCGGGTTATTATAATATGCCTGTCATTAAGAATGGTAAGTACTGGGGTTTTGTAAGTCGTGCCAATGTGTTCTCCGCCTATAGAAAATTATTAAAAGATTTTTCTGACGATTAATTATTTATTTCTACTTTTGAGGGGTAAATCAAAACCTTAAAAATGAAAAAAATATTTATCACTCTCCTCGTTTTATTTTCCATTTCTTCTTTTGCTCAGAATCACTTTATTGGTGCGCAATTTGGGTTGGGTTCATCGGATTCTTTTGGTACAGAATGGGTGAAGAATGATAAAAGTTTAAATTCTTTCTCTACTGGTTTAACTTATGATTTTAAATTAAAGAATAATATTCTCTTAGGTTCGGGATTGATATACGAACGTAGAGGTTCCGAGGAAAATAGGGCTTCCCTCTGGAATCCTAGTGATTCAAAAATGAGGTTTGATTACTTAATGATTCCAGTGAAAGCAGGATATCAAATCGGTAATAAATGGTCTGGGTATGCTTATTTAGGATTGGTTCCGGCTTATTTATTAAAAGCTGACAAAAAATCTCCTGAAAGAACCTACCCCCATGGTTCAGATGACCCAATAATCTCTAATGTAACAGAAAGCATGAATAGATTTAATCTTTCTGTCATGTTTGAATTGGGCTGTAATTATCAGTTGAATAATAAGTTATCATTGTTTGTTTCTGGAAGTTATTTGCGAGAGATTACTGAAGTTTATAAAGACCTAGATTCGTATTCTTTTAGATACCACCGCCTCAATATTTCCCTAGGAGTAAAGTATGCGTTAAAATCAGAATAATTCTGTTTTTTGTACTTAGCCAACTTTTCAAACCAATCTTATTTGTTCCTTTTGTGGATCTTGGTGTAATTCTTTGTGTTCCTTCGTGGTTAAGCTTTGGAAGGATACGTGTCTTGAAATATGAGAATCTTTAAATTATAAGAAAGGAAATTCTAATTCAGTGGTAACTAGTTTAAAATATAGTCAATAGAACTGTCGTTAGAACCAGAATTGTTTGCTTTGTCTGGCTTCTCCAAAAATTGTATTTGCGAACATTTTCTTATTAACTTTGCAGCCCAATTCTAGGCAAAACCATTTGCTGTTGAATGTAATTCTTACATCATAGTTTATTTATAAAAGAATATGGTGTAAGTAAAAATAACACATTGAAAAACAATATTTTAATGGAAAACCAGACCAAGTTAAGTGTAAATATAAATAAAGTTGCCACCCTCAGAAATGCCAGAGGTGGTGATATGCCCAATGTTTTAAAAGTAGCTTTAGATTGCGAACGATTTGGAGCCCAAGGAATCACGGTACATCCTCGTCCCGATGAGCGTCATATTCGCTATGCCGATGTATTTGAACTTAAGCCTCAATTAACAACCGAGTTTAATATTGAAGGCTATCCCAACGAGAGCTTTATGAAATTGGTATTAGATTCAAAACCTGCTCAGGTAACTCTCGTTCCCGATCCTCCTGGAGTATTAACTAGCAATGCCGGTTGGGATACCATTAAGCATGAAAGTTATTTAAAGGAAGTAGTGGCAGAATTTCAAGCTAATAATATCAGAACTTCTATTTTTATAGAAACTGATGCCAAACTGATTGAAAATGCTGCCAAAATTGGAACCGACAGAGTGGAACTTTATACCGAAAGTTATGCTACTGATTATCCCAAAGGAAAAGAAGCAGCCATTAGAGCTTTTGTGGAAGCTGGTAAAATAGCTCAAAAAGTGGGCTTAGGTTTAAATGCAGGTCATGATTTGAGTTTAGAGAATTTGAGATATTTTGCAGAAAATGTTCCTGGATTGCTAGAAGTAAGTATTGGTCATGCTTTAATAAGCGATGCGCTTTATTTTGGTTTGGAAAATACCATTCAGATGTATCTCAACCAACTCAGGAATATTTAATTTATTATAGTCAACTTTAAGTACTCCAAGTACTTTAGGCACTTTAAGTACTCATTATTATGCAATTATTTTACAGAAAATTTGGCCAAGGAAAGCCACTCATTATACTGCACGGATTATTTGGGATTTCCGATAATTGGGTCAGTTTCGCAAAGAAAATAGTAGAACTGGGTTATGAAGTTTATATTCCAGACCAAAGAAACCATGGACAATCTCCTCATAGCCCTGCCTTTAATTATTTAGCTCTTGTTGACGATTTGTTCGAGTTTGTGGATGAACATGAATTAGAGGATGCCATTATTTTAGGTCACAGCATGGGAGGAAAAGTAGCCATGCGATATGCATTGGAGAATCCTCACTTTTTGTCTAAGTTGATTGTAGTGGATATTAGTTTACGAGCCTACGAGGCACGACCTCATCATAAAAACATCATCCGCGCCATGAAGAAAGTCGATTTCTCAATGGTGACCTCGAGGAAGCAAGTTGAAGAGATTTTGGCGGAAAATATTTCAGATACAAAAATCAGGTTATTTGTGATGAAAAATCTTCATCGAATCAGTCAAACCAAATTTGAATGGCGATTGAACCTAGATGGTATTTGTGATAATCTGGATCAGATGTTTGATGGGATTGATATTCCGGAGCCATTTACTAAGCCCAGTTTGTTTATTAGAGGTGGTGCTTCAGATTATATTATTGATGCAGATATTGCTCCTATTAACGAGGCTTTTCCAGATAATCAGCTATTTACTATCGATGGAGCAACTCATTGGGTACATGCTGAGGCTCCCGATTTATTCTATCAATATGTATCAGGATTCCTACAAAAGGATCGATAAAATCTACAATTGCAAATTTATCATAACCTTTTCGAAAAAATAAAGTATAAGAATCAAAACTATTGTGATGGATTTGTCGATTTATTTTGACCCAATTAATATTGAGGATTTTAAGTTTATAAGGAGACGCAGCCGCAAATCCTTTGGTGATATGATACTGAAGAATATGGAAGGCTCCTATTTTCCCGATCTAGAGGAGGTGCAAATTGCCCTTATTGGCGTGCCAGAGGAGCGTTCTCAGGTAGGTAATCCTGGTTGTGGATCAGGTACGGATATCATTAGAGATTATTTTTACGATTTATTTCCTGGAAATTACCAAGCTAGAATTGCGGATTTAGGAAATCTAAAATTAGGTCACAGCATACAAGATACTTATTATGCTTTAACAGCTGTTTGCTCCGAATTATTGAATAATCATATTGTTCCTATTATCATAGGTGGAAGCCAAGATTTAACTTATGCCAATTATAGAGCTTATGAAAATTTGGGTCAGATTATAAATATCGCGGCCATCGATAATCAATTTGATTTGGGTGAAAATGATGAGGAACTTAATTCTCGTTCCTATCTTTCTAAAATCATACTCCATCAACCCAATTTCTTGTTCAACTATACTAATTTAGGTTATCAAACTTACTTTGTTGATCAAGACGCTATTCGTTTAATGGATAACCTCTTCTTCGATACTTATCGTTTAGGTAATGTTCGTTCGGATATGAAAGAAGTAGAGCCCATGGTGAGAAATGCCGATATGATTAGTATTGATATTTCGGCCATCAGACAAACCGATGCTCCGGGTAATATGAATACCACTCCAAATGGCTTTTTGGGCGAAGAAATGTGTATGATTACTCGTTATGCCGGATTAAGTGATAAGTTGAGCTCTATTGGCTTTTATGAGTATAATCCGGATATGGATTTTAATGGACAAACCGCTCATCTCATTGCTCAAATGATTTGGTATTTTGTAGATGGCTTTTATAGTAGAATGCAAGACTATCCCATTGATAAGAAGAGCTTAGATTATAAAAAGTTCATGGTGAAATTAACCAATCAACAGGACGAACTAGTTTTCTTCAAGAGTAATAAAACCGATCGTTGGTGGATGGAAGTAGATTGCACGGCTACCGTAAAAGCAAAATATGAGCGTCATTATTTAGTGCCTTGTAGTTATCAAGACTACGAGAAAGCATTATCCGACGACATCCCCGAAAGATGGCTACAGGCTTATCAGAAGTTGATGTAATCTAAAAATTAAACCAATTCTTTTAGTTCCGATTTTGAAAATAAATCTGGGAGAAATCCGCTTAATTCGGAATGTAATTCCTTTAATTTCATGTTGATGTATTTATTTTTCGGCACTTCTTTGGAAGACTGAATGATAATATCTTTGAGCTGTGTCTCGCTAATCTTTCCTTCCATATATTTCGCTAAACTTACATACCAGAGTATGGTAGGGACATATCGAGCTTTGCCCAAATATTCTTTTTCCTTAAAAGCTAAATTATATCTCTTTTCTAATTGGATGACTTGTTGATATTTTTCTTGTTTGAGGAGAGACATAAAATAAGGACAAAAGAAAATATGCCACCTGACTTTAAATATTTCTTTTTTATAGGCTCCAAGAAAAGTTTCCCCATAGCTTTCTGCGCATGAATACTTATAACATTTGTTCAGAACTCTTAAATATACTGATACAAAGCCAATTCGGGTATACATGCTATTGGTTCTTTTTAATTGAGGAATGCTCTCCTGCATTAAGTTTAAAGCCTCGGTGTTTTTATTGTTAATGATGAGGATATTGCACAGCTTGATTAAGTAAAATAGAAAGTCTGAGTTTTTTTGTCTGACACTTAGGTAGGCGTATTTCTCTGCCAGATCCATTTCTCTTAGCATGGAATGCATCATGGCTCTGTTGGAATAATAATTGGCTAATATTCGTTTTGAATAAAATTTACTGGTTTGAATTTCCTTATCAAGCTCGTCATAAATCCCTCTGAGTTTGTCAAATTGTCGATAATTATAATGGATGTAAGTGATTCGGATAAATGCTTTGTAACGAGTAAAACCATCAACTATTTTATTCTGAAAAGTACTCAATAAAAATTCTTCCCATTGTTTAGAATCACCAAGTGAAGTGGTATGTTGATTGATGATATCTACAGCAGATATATTCATTTCTCTGTTTAGTTCTAATGCTTCTAGGTGTGCTGTCTCGTATTTTTGAAGGTATTCTTGTACTGATTTGTAATAGAATATCCGAGTACGAATCAGTAAAAAATCCCTATAGGAATTGAGCATTTCGTAAAAACGGATGAAATTGAAAGAAGAGGGGTTGATGGTCTTGGTATACTTCAATAGATTTTTTTCATCTTCAGGAAGTAAGTTGTCCATGTTGATTTTCATCTCCATCTCCATAATCCACTCAAAAAAAACATCCACATCTACACTGCTTAGCTTTTCGCTAATCCATTTCATTAAATTGGAATACCTCCTCTTGTCAATATTTAGAGGGAAATCTTTGGTACTATTGGGATGACTTACATTGTATCTGATAAATTCTAAAATCCTTAAAACATCCTGATTCTCAAATTTCTGAATGGAATCAATATAAGCCAGTTCGTGTGGATATAGAAGGTTTGCGAATGTTGAGAATTTATTTAGTTGCATGATTTTTAATCCCTTTTATGGTCTTTCAAAATTAAAGTAATTTGCTGAGATATCATCTTTTCAATTTGAAAAAACCGCTTCCTCATATGAGAAAGCGGTTGAAGTTTGAGAAATATAAATAGACTAATTGATAAATAATTTCATTTCCTCAATGACAATTTCTGGCTTTTCAAACATTAGGAAATGGCCACATTTGGGTATCATAATCAATTTACTATCGGAAATGTGTTCATGACCATATTCAGCTATTTTGCTTGTAGTGCCTGGGTTAAGGTATCTGTTGGGTATGAGATTGTCATTCTCTCCAAAAAATATTAATGTAGGTATTTCTAGCTGGTCTAATTTGTCAATAATCGGTTCGTTTATCATTCCGGCAACCGATTTACTGACGGCATAACAATATCCTCCAAAATCAGAAGCTTCTCTCATGGCCATTCTATCAGTCATCATAAATTCTGCATCTTTTGGCATATTATAAAAATTGAAAGCCAAATTGGTTTCTATTCCTTCGTAAGTTGTATTGTGAACTAAAATCGGAGTCATAATATCTTCAAACCATTCTTTTTGACCAGGAGTAAAGCGTTCAAATCCTGCAGGTGCAAATAAAATCAGATTATTCAGCTGTTCTGGCCAGCTTAAGCCATAAACTACGCTGATTTGTCCGCCCATGGAATGTCCTGCTAGCGAGAATTTATCTATTCCAAGCTTCCCTGTTATTTCATGAATGATGTCGGCATAGAAGCTCATCATACCACTATGTGGAGCTTTGCTTGATTTTCCATAACCAGGTAAGTCAATAGCGATACAGCGGTATTTTTTGCTGAGTTCGGGAATGAGTTTGTCATAAGCAGGAATATAAGAACCTAAACCATGAATAAAAATAATGGTTTCGGTGCCACTGCCTTCGTCAGTATAGGCCACTTCAATTTCATTGTCGAGCTGAATCGTTTTTACAGGAACTCTATAATTTAAGTCTTGAAAGCTCTTCAGTTTTGGGATGTTTTTATAGGGAGCGCAAGCTGTCATACTAATAATGGCGAATAATAGGATGCTATATTTTATCATTTTCATATCTCTAAATTTAAAATAATAACCATTTATAAACGATAAATACGGTCCAGGGATTTGGAGGTCGAACATCGTAACTACCGTTAATATCGGAGCTGTAGTTGCTGTCATTGCTGTCGAAGAATTCTCCGAGCCACATATTGGCTCCGTGAAGTTCAACGCTCATAAATGCGCCTAGTTTGTATTTGATAGCTGCATTAAGCTCAGTTCCAATATTGCTTCCGCCATTTTGAGGAACTACATTACTAAATCCTTGTGCCATTCCTATTTTTATATTCAATTTGTGAGGAATGATGTCGTGATGTGCATTTAAAGTAAAGGCATTTAAACCATATCCCATATTTGATAAATCTGAGACTACAGGAGTGAATCTGTTTACTACGTTAATATGTGGAAACAATAGATATGCCCCAGAACTGATGAATATGGAAGCAGGTAATCCCCATGTATTTCCAGTAATAACACCAGTATATTTTCCATCGCTAATTCCATTTGGATCTCCAGAGGAGTATACGTAGTCTACAGATACATAATCGTTTAGTGTTTGTCCGTAGCGGTAAGCGCCTCTTGCATTTAAGGCAAAGCCACTGACGTCTACTCCATCTTCCCAACCTTCTTGGTTTACGTTAACATGCCCAAGATTATAGCTGAAAAAACCGGAAAGCTGATATCTATCCATGATAAAATCTGGATTTCTACTAAAGAAAGTACCTAGCCAATAAATATCAGCGGTATAATCATTGGTACCAAAATTAAATAGATAAGCTCCATTATAGGCAGTTAATACACTGGTTAGTCCTTGTCCAAAAACAGAGACTCCTCCGGTATTTTTTCCTCGGTCGAGAATGCCATAAACAGAAGCTCCAACATTCCAGTATTTAGGAAGTTTTCTACGATAGAAGAATTCTAAAAGAGTCACGTCATCGCTTAATTCAGTACTGTTTTCATATAATTTGTAATAACCGAGTTTAAGCTTAGATAAATCTGTATTTCTTCTCACTGAAATACCAACTGCATCCGAACCCCAATAGGCTAATCGATATCCGGTATAGGTCATTTTGTCGAAAAAGGTCCTGTAAGGATTGAATGGGGTGTCATAGAGCCTTTGTAAACCCACATTGATGGCCCATCCCTTTGCAGGAATAAATTCTATTTCTACATTTTGAGTTTGTATGTTTACTTGGTCCCCAGAAAGGGCGCCTCCTTTGTTTCCACCAACGCCATAGGCTTGATCTCCCCAAGTCCAATCAATTTCAAAAGAAGCTCTGAGGAGGGCTTTACCTTTAAATAATTTGGGTTCATAGATAAAAAAGGGTATTAATCGTTGTTCCCCATAATAAGAGGTCTTGCTAGAAGAAGTAGTTGAAGAGTTTTGACCAAATAATCGACCCACTAATTGACCATTAAATAAGCTGCTCTCCGGATACATGTTCGTAGAAACTCCTTGTGTAATGAAAAAGGCATAGAAGGTCAGTTCTTTGTTTAATCCAGCTTCATAGGGAAGGTCTTGTTCAAAAAGGGTAGAGGAGGAGGAGGTATTTTGTAATTGATTCTCTGTATAATTAGCTACCTGACTAAAGCCGTAAAAGCTTGTAAATAGCACTCCTATTATCAACAGTATTTTCCGTTTCATTTCTAAGGATTTAGATGATAAAGGACCGCTTCTATATATTAAAAGAGCGGTCCTTTTGATTAAATACTATAAGAATTAATATCTGACATACTTTTGGATGTTGGTTTCTCCAAATGCACCACCATTAGTGCTTCCAAATCCTTGAGCTGCGGTAGGAGGAATGTTTTGTGTTCCTGATGTTTGAACCACCTCATACCACAATTTCTCTGGGTCTTGCTTTACTTGGAAAATACCTGATACATCAGCAGCATAAGGCTCAACTTGTGTAATAATGATATCCCAAATATCCTCAACTTCTGATCTTTCAATAGTAAAGGTACCATTGAAAATAATGTCAGGAGTAGTGCTGGTATTACCATTGCTGTATTGATGAACTAAGTAAGTGAAATCGTCATTAAATTCAGCATAAATAGAATCCACTAAGAAATAAGTCACCAAAAGAGGAGCAACATTTTCACCTGTGGAATACCATTTTCCAATAATACCTAATTCAGCGGCTAGGTCGGCGCTTTTTGAGGCCCCAGATGCTAAAGATTCTCCTTTATCATCATAAACAGAGGTTTTTGTAGCTACAGTTACCTTGGTGTTTTCAGGAATAATAGAGGTATAATCTAAGGTAATATTTACAGACGCACTTCCCGCTGTATGTGCTATGGCGTATGTAAAATCCACACCAGGAATAGTGACTTCGATATTGGCATCGGTTAAATCACCAGATGCGCTAGAAGTTGCATAAACGCCTTCTGAAAAGGTAAGAGTAACTAAATTTCCGGCAGCATTAAGGCCGTTCATTGTTGGTGCAGGGTTTTCAGTATCTTTTGTACAAGATGCAAAAGATATAACCAATAATGCGAGTAAAGAAACTAATAGATTGTTTTTCATTTTATTGTAAGTTTTATAATTGATTTATTGATAATTTTCAAAATTAATTAATTGTGAATTTAACTGGGCTTAATCGTAATAATTGTTAGCCTAGGATTATTTTACTAAATATGGTTATAAATATTTTAAATATCATGTAATCAGGTGGTTAAATTGAAATAAAATAGCCCTGACAAATTAAGTAATTTTACCCCAGCTAATCACATTCGCAGCCCAAGCATATCCTATCCCGGCCGATATCATGGATATTATACTTCCTTCTTTAACCTGTCCTGATTGTAAAGCCAGGTGTAATGATAAAATTTGATCTATTTGTCCAAGATGACCATAGTTTTCAAGATATATGCTGTCCTTTTCTTTTAAACCAAGTTCATCGAGGATATAGCTGTGCATAGATCGTTTGAAGTGAAGTACAGCAAGGTAATCTAACTGGTTTTGTTCTATTCCTGATTTCATAAACGCTTTCTCAATACATTCTAGCCAGTTTTTCATGGAGACTTCATTGAGTCTTGTTTTCATGTGTTCTACATCAAAAACTTGAAGTGATTGATAAGCCTTGTCTACATTTTCTTTGGTGATGGGATGGCAAGTTCCTCCATACAGAACTCCAACATCTCGTGCGAGACTGCCATCGGTAATGATGTGAGAACTATGCAATAGGTTTTTATTCATTCCCTTATGTAAAATGATAGCTCCGCCTCCGGCGCCAAGGTTAAACATCATCGATAAGCTGGTGTCTGTATAATCTACAAAATCACCATTTCGGTATCCTCCAGCAATAAGTACCGTATTGATGTCTGGATCTGAGTTCATCATGTCTTTCGCCACTTTCATGGCAGAAACGGTGCTGCAGCATCTTTGCTGTAAATCGAAGGCCCAAGCTTTCTCTGCGCCAATTTTTTCTTGAATATAGATGGCTGTAGTTGTGAGTGGATATTCTTTCCACTCTTCGCCAATGCTAATGATGAGGTCGATATCCAAAGGGTCGACTCCAGTGTTCTTTAAAGCATCAAATGTGGCCCAAACTCCCATTTCTTGAGTTCCATCATTCTCACCTGGGATGGGTTTTTCAATAATGCCTAATTTCTCAATAATGGCCTCCTCCGTCCAAGTGCCTTGGGTAGCATCAGCAATTTCCTTGGCAGTCATTTTATTTTCTGGAAGATAAATTCCAGTTCCAAGTATCCCTATATTATTTGTTGTATTCATATGCAATGTGAATTTAAAACCCGGTTTTAATAAGTGAAAAGATTGCTACCTACCGCAAGTCCAGCTCCTGAAGCGATGAACATAACTTTGTCGCCTCTTTTAATATTCCCATCCTTTATGGCATGATGAAAAGCAATAGGAATACAGGCAGAGCCCGTATAGGCGTATTTATCCATAATGCAAGTGGTTTTTGAGTAGGGGAGATTTAACTCATCCATCACTTTTAAGATGACAGATTTATTAATTTGCGTGAAAATAAAATGGTCAACCTCCTCTAATTCTGTTTTTGATTTTTCTAAGAGCTTTTTAGCAACCATTGGCCATAGCCTCACATTTCTATTGCTTGGCATGGGTTTTAAACTCATCAATCCAAACTCATTGTTTTTTAATTTCTCGAGAGTTATGGGGTTTTTGGCCGCGCCAGAATAAATACCAATGAAATCCCATTGTGTTCCATCGCTCAATAGTTGGCTATTGATATAATCTGAGGAGTCTTGGCTTTGATTTTCTATGATAATAGCACCTGCACCATCAGAGAATATGGGATAAGAAAAAACGTCATCTTCACGAATAAAAGCTGGCATGTTATAGACGCCTATCACTAAGGCATATTTGATACTAGGATCTGTTTTTAATATTCTTACCGCATTATCATAGGCAATAGTAAAGCTGGCACAAGAAGCGGAAACATCAAAAGTGCTGGTCCATTTCTCTGCTCCTTGAATTCTGCCCTGAACTAGAATGGAAGTCGCAGGAGTTATGAATTCT
Source organism: Lentimicrobium sp. S6 (assembly GCF_013166635.1). Classification (NCBI taxonomy): domain Bacteria; kingdom Pseudomonadati; phylum Bacteroidota; class Bacteroidia; order Bacteroidales; family Lentimicrobiaceae; genus Lentimicrobium; species Lentimicrobium sp. S6. The sequence continues at coordinate 16,300 of NZ_JABKBZ010000005.1, forward strand.
GGAGTGTCTGTACCTACAATGATAAGGCCGATATCTTCTGCTTTTATTCCACTGTTTTTAATGGCATCTAATCCTGCTTTGGTCGCAAAATCTGCAGTGCTTTCCTCTATGCCTCTTAATTTAGCAATATGTCTATGTTTGATGCCTAGCTTATGTTCCATCTTTTCTTCATCAAATGTGATGGAGGTGAGCTCCATAAGCTCTTTATTGGAGATGGCTTCTCCAGGAACATACATTCCAGTGCCTATTATTTTTGTTTTATTCATGGTTTTGTGTTTAAATAAATCCGACTTTTTCAGCATCGCTTCTCAATTGCGCTCTAAAATCAGGATGTGCGATTTTGATCAATTCCTCTGTTCTTTCTTTTATAGATTTGCCCCGGAGGCTGGCGATACCAAATTCTGTAACAATATAGTCTGTATTGCTACGATGTAAGGTAACAGCAGTTCCGGCAGGTAATACAGTGACGATGGTGGAGACGCTTCCTCCTTTTGCTGTGGAGCGACAGGCGATGATGGATTTGCCTTTCCCGTCTGTGCCTTCCACAGCTCCAACGGCAGTGTCTGCTTGTCCACCAGTTCCTGAATATTGGCTAGTACCTATAGATTCACTAGCTACCTGTCCCATTAAATCGACCATGATACAGGTGTTAATAGAGACCATTTTCGAATTGAGTTTGATGAGTGCAGGATCGTTGGCGAATTTCCCTCTGATAAATTCAACAGAGGGATTATTGTCAAGCCATTCATATAGTTTAGGTGAGCCCATGGCAAAAGTGCAAACGAATTTGTCTTTATAATAGGATTTCTTTTTATTGGTGATGACTCCAGCTTCATATAATTCCATCATGCTGTCTACCAGCATTTCGGTATGTACTCCTAAATCCTTCTTCCCTTTTAAGGAAAGAGCAGCTGCATTTGGAATGTCGCCAATTCCTAATTGTATGGTAGAGCCATCCTCCACTAACGATGCAATATGGTTGCCAATCTCCATAGCTGTTTCATCAGGTTCTGGGGAGGGTAAGGAAGGGGCTGCTTGAGTATTTTCTACAAAATAGTTCACATCACTAATGTGAATATGTGTGTCGCCTAAGGTTCTAGGGAGTTCTTCATTAACTTCCAGCACAACGATATCAGCGGATTCCAGAATGTCTTTTTCGTAGGTGATTCCTAAGGATAGGGAAACAAAACCATTTTTATCAGGAGGTGTACATGTTCCAATAAATAGATGAGGGCGTCTATTGAAGAGTCTGTCGAGCCCAGCTCGGTGAAGCATATTGGGAACATAAGTTACTGTTCCTGTTTTTTCTTTTAAGGCTTTTCTGGAGCCAGGGGCATGAAACCAGCTGCAAAGTTCAAAATGCCCTTTCATCTCTGGATTCATATAGAACTCATAGGCTTTCAAGGTCAATACAGAATAAACCTTTACATTTTCCACTCTTTCTTTTGCCAAGTGAAATTGCTCCATGCAGCCTTGTGGTTCGCTGGCACACTGAGCAACTATGATATCAGAATCGGATTTTATTAGATTGGCGACCTCTTTGGTGGAGATCAACTTGTTGTTATATATTTTTTGATAGTCTTTCATATCTGTGCTGATTTATTTGAGAATTTATTTTGATAAGCCATGATGATAAGCCCAGAACTTACTGAAATAATAATGGCTGTAGAAGAAGCAATAGCTGGATTTCTGATGCTTCCTTCTAAGTATTTGGTATACCATCCGAAATCTATTTGATATTTACTCACTAGTATAGGGAGTAAATAATATACTGTAAAATGAGTGGCGAAAGCGATTATTGAGGCAAAAAGAGCAGGCTTTATATTGTTTTTTTTGGAGAAAATCCCATATAAAATAGGAAAAAAGGCTACTGAGAAATAAGCATAAACCCCATTCTGAGCTAAAATGGCCACGCTTAATTTAGGATGAAGAATTTGGTCGTAAGTAATAAAAAATGCAGTGAATCCTAAGGCTATTATTACGAGACGATTAATCGTGATCATGGCTTTGTCCGACTTAATATGTTTTCCAAAAAGCACTTCGATAATATCATTAGTGATACTTGTAGAAACGGATTGTATCAAACCTTCTAGTGTTGACATTCCTGCAGAAATGAGCCCCAGAATAACTATTAATCCAATGATAACGGAGAAGAGTCCGTTTGAGAAAACCTGAAGTACATAAGCAGGTATAATGCCGTCTGTTTTAAGTGCTTGTCCTTCTATGGTCATGTCTGGGAAAGTGAGACGAGCATACAGTCCAACAATAATAACAGCGTAGAAAATAGTTTGAGCTATTACAGCAGTAGTGAGGAATTTATTGACATCTTTTTCCTCTTTTAGAAGCAGTGATTTGGTGATGATATGGGGTTGACAGACCACTGCGATTCCAACAATGATTTGAGCGAAAATAATCTCATAATAATCACGAAATAAAATACTTCCGGGGTTTGGACTTGTGGCTAAGCTAGGATCTATTGTTGATATTTTTTGAAAGAAGGCATCAATTCCTCCTCTGAAATGTTCGTAACCAGAACCAAGGAGGATAAAAGCCACTACAATCATGATAATAGCTTGAATGGTGTTGGTATAAACCATGGAATTTGCCCCTCCGAACATCATATAGCCAAATACAAAAACAATTAAGCCTATTAAAATATATACTTCCTCAATATTCAAGGATTTGGACAGGACTTTTGTAATCGCAACCAGTATTAATACAATAAAGGTGAGTAAAAAAGTAGACAAGAAGGCCATCATCAAAGCGTAGTTTTTGCTTTTATATCTGATTCCTATCCATTGTGCTAGGGTGAGTGCGTTTACTGATTGTCCATATTTTCTAAATGCTTTGGAGAGTATGACCAAAGACACCATGGATGCAATGGGGAAAAATATACCAAATGAAAGCACTCCACTAAAGCCATAAATAGCAATAAGTCCAGGATTAATGACAAAGGTGGCTGCGCTGGTAATACTGGCGGCCAATGAAAGGCCTACAGCAATAGGAGAAAAAGTGACGTTTCCCACCGCGTAATCTGAAATATTCTTGATGGATAGGGCTCCTTTGATAACGAAGTATAAGACCATAATGGCATATATCGAAATCAAAATCCATGTTCCTGTAACTTGAAGAGAGGTTGCCATTTATAGTTTTTAAATTTTTATTGACTTGTGGATAATTACCTTTTAAAATTACTTTTTATCTTTTTATTCTGAAACTTGAATTCTAGATTTTATAAACAGATGAGCGGTCCAAAAAAAGAGGAAAATTCATTGATAAAATCACTCCTTTTGAACAGCTCATTGTAGGGCTTAAACAGTCATGCCTCCATCTACGCTAATCACAGTTCCGTTTACGTAGGAGGAGTCTTCGGATGCCAAGAAAAGATAAGCTTTTGCAATTTCTTCAGGAGCTCCTAGCCTTTGTAATGGTACTTTAGCTTTCATAGCATCAAGAACATTTTCTGGCATTTTCATCACCATTTCTGTGGCAATAAAACCAGGAGCTACAGCATTTACATTGATGCCTTTTCTTCCTAATTCTCGAGCCCATGTTTTAGTCATTCCTATCAATCCAGCCTTTGTGGCTACATAATTGGTTTGCCCAAAATTTCCATATAAGGCCACTACTGATGAGGTGTTGATGATACGGCCTGATTTAACAGCGAGCATATGAGGGATAACGCATTTTGTGCAATTGAAAACGCCAGTAAGGTTTACATCAATTACTTGATCCCATTGCTCTCTGGTCATTTTGAGGAGGGTAGAGTCGCGAGTAATCCCAGCATTATTGATTAGGATGTCAATTTTTTGATATTTTGAAATCACCTCTTTCACACTGTTTTCTACTTCTTCGAAATTGGCGGTATTAACCTTCATAAAGAAAGCCTGGCCTCCTTTTGTTGTGATTTCCTCAATGGTTTCTTTTGCTTTGTCTTCGTTTAAATCCCAAACGATGACCGTGGCGCCTTCTGCTGCAAATATTTCAGCTCCAGCTTTTCCAATTCCACCTGCTGCACCTGTGATGATGGCGACTTTATTTTCTAATTTTTTCATATAATTATATTTTTTTTATTCCCTTGACTATTACAATAAACTTTGGAATACTAATTCATGTTTTCAATGATAAGGGCTGTGCCTTGGCCTCCTCCAATGCATAAGGTAGCTAAACCTTTTTTTGCGTGACTTCTTCTCATTTCATAAAGAAGGGTAGTTAGTATTCTTGCACCAGAAGCTCCTATGGGATGACCTAATGAGATGGCACCACCATTCACATTGATTTTATTGACATCACATTTTAAATCTCGTGCTACAGCAATTGACTGTGCTGCGAAAGCTTCATTGGCTTCAATGAGATCTATTTCATTGATGTCCATGTTTATTTTTTTCAAAGCTTTCATAGTTGCAGGAACTGGCCCGTAGCCCATAATGGTAGGATCGAGAGCAGCACTGGCATAGGAAAGGATTTTTGCCATGGGTTTTAATCCTAGTTCTTTGGCTTTGTCTGCTGACATGATAATTAACATAGAAGCACCATCATTTATACCTGAAGATGTTGCAGCGGTTACCGTCCCGTCTTTTTTAAATGCGGGTCGTAGCTTTGCAAGCTTTTCTAGTTTAACTCCAGCTTTTGGAAATTCATCCGTATCAATGATGATTGGATCTCCTTTTCGTTGTGGAATTTCGATGGGGATGATTTCGTCTTTAAATTTCCCATCAATTTGTGCCTTTTCAGTCTTGTTTTGACTAGAGACCGCAAATTGATCTTGTTCCTCACGACTGATATTCCATTGTTCAGCAATGTTTTCAGCGGTAATGCCCATGTGATAATTATTAGTGGCATCTGTTAATCCATCTTTAATCATGCTGTCAACAATTTCACCGTGACCCATTTTTTGGCCAAATCGAGCTTTAGGTAAAAGGTAAGGAGCGTTTGACATGCTTTCCGTTCCTCCGGCCAGTATAATATCAGCATCATCGAGCATAATCATCTGTGCAGCTAAATTTACTGCCTTTAATCCTGAGCCACATAATTTATTAATAGTCATGGAAGGACTGGTATAAGGAATGCCTGCGTTTATGCTGATTTGTCGAGCAATATTCTGGCCCAAACCTGCTGATAGTATATTGCCAATGATGGCCTCGTCAACTTGTTCAGCTTTTATTCCAGCTCTCTTAATAGCTTCTTTGGCAGCTATGGTTCCTAATTCTGTGGCGGATAGTTTTGATAAACTTCCTCCGAAATTTCCTATGGCTGTGCGAACAGCTGATACGATAACAACTTCTTTCATCTTTGCTTTATTTTGAATAGCAAATTAAAGGATACTGGACAGGAAAGAGGAATGTGATTCGTAAAATGTGGGTATTGACAAATTTGTTGTAAATGGTAATGAAATTATTTAAGTTGCATTGAATCAGAAATATAAGTGTGTTTAATATGGGCTTGACAATCTTTAATTCGTCGGGATATTAGTATTGAAAAACATTTATTTTGTTTTGAAAAATCTATGATTAAGTTAAAATCTATTTCTAGATAACTGAATGAGGATGTTCGTTTTGTGAGGTCTGGAGGTTGGAGCGAGGAGGACAGTTATCTTGCTAAGGAGAGCATTATATAAAGTTTTTCAAACTTCATTATTCAATATTATGGATGCTTTGATTTTTGTGAAAATAAGAAAAGTGAACATGGAATCAAATTTGAATCCTATTTAATCCTCCCTAACAATAATAAAGATATCCTCATGAGGCTTTTTCATCATAAAGCGTTCTCTGGCGAACTTTTCGATGTTTTCTTTATTATTAAATAAGGTATGATAGGTGAGGCTATCTTGGTGAAGCTCGTTTTTGTAAAACTCTTTTTCTTCTTTTAAATCGGAAAGCTCGCTCATTAGTTTATACTGGGCTCTGAAATTATACTGATCAAATATCAACAGATAACCCAAAAAGATAAGAGTAGCAATGATGAATCTGTTTTTTAGTATTTTAATCACTTTCATGGATTCCGATTTTGCACAAATATAAAAAGCCTAGCTAAGAATAATCTGGCTAGGCATAAATTTCTTTCAACTATTTATTGTTAGAATCCTCTAATCCACTTCGTGTAGGCTTTGGTTGATTTTAGTGGCTAAAATATCAATAGCCACATGATTTTTTCCTCCTTGGGGTACAATCACATCGGCATATTTCTTGGTAGGTTCAATAAATGTTTGATGCATGGGCTTAACCCAAGTTTGATAATGCTCTAAAGTTTCGATATAGGATCTTCCTCGTTCTTCCATATCTCTTCTGATATTCCTCATCAGTCTATCATCAGCATCGGCATCCACGAAAACCTTCACATCCATTTTGTCTCGAAGTTTTCGGTTGGTCATCACCAAAATACCTTCAATAATCATCACACGAGATGGTTTTACCTCAATGGTTTCTTTGCCCCGAGAACATGTTACATAATTATAGGTTGGCATTTGTATGGTCTCATTGGCTAGTAATTGATCTACTTGTTTGTTTAATAATGCAAATTCAATGGAACCAGGATGATCAAAGTTGATTTTAGTTCTTTCTTCTGGTGTAAGGTGACTATTGTCCCTATAGTATGCGTCCTGAGGAATGACGGTTACCGAACCTTCAGGAAGCGAATTGACCATCTTTTTTACAACAGTTGTTTTGCCGGACCCAGAACCGCCAGCTATCCCAATTATTAACATGAATGTGGTTTTAAATTAACTCAACAAATTAAGCCATTTTAATTGAGAACCACAATATATTGATGGCTTTAGTTTTACTTGAGATTTGTTTGCCAGTGTTAAATAATCTTAAGACAATAAATGTTTCTTGTATTTCCTGTAAGAATTTTTAATTATTTTGCACTAATCGTAAAAATCAATAGGCTAATGTGAATTTTTAATTAAATTTGCCTTTTGAAAAAAATTTACAAAGTACCTGTGACTTTTTAAAAAAATTAGAAACTTATAATAATAAACACATGAAAAAGTTTTTTTTACTACTTGTTTTTCTTGTAGCTTCATTAGGAATACAATTACAAGCACAAGTTTTAATTCCTGTAAAGTGGAATATTTCATCTGAGCAAACATCAAAAGATGAGGTTGTGATTACCTTCGATGCTAGTATTGATGAGCATTGGCATTTGTATAGTCAGCATATTGATATGGCTCCTCCAGCTACAACATTTGGCTTTGAGGAAAATGCAGATTACGAATTGGTGGGAGAAATAGAAGAAACTGAAAGTATTGAGGAGTTTGACAAGAACTTCGATATGATATTGAAGTATTTTGCTCATGAAGCTACTTTTACAGCCAAATTTAAGTTGCTGACAGAAGAAAAGGTAGTGATTAAAGGCTATGTGAACTATATGGTTTGTGATGATACTCGTTGTCTCCCTCCCACGGATGAGGAGTTCGAGTTTGTATTTAACGCGCCAGAAGTTGAAGAGGCTGTGATTGAAGCTGCTTCTACAAATAATCTTACAGGTGAAGGAGAAAATAGCTTAATGGGCTTTTTTATTGTGAGTTTCTTATTTGGTTTAGCGGCTATTTTAACACCATGTGTATTTCCTATGATTCCTATGACCGTGTCTTTCTTTATGAAAGGTGGAGAAAATAAAGCCAAAGGTAGAATGGAAGCTTCAGTTTATGGTATTTCTATTGTTGCTATCTATGTATTTATTGGTTCTGTATTAGCTGTTGTTGCTGGCCCTGGAATTGCAAATTTCTTGTCTACTCACTGGCTTCCTAATATTCTATTCTTTGTTATCTTCGTTATTTTTGCGGCTTCCTTCTTCGGAATGTTCGAAATAGTTATGCCACACTGGTTGGTAAATAAATCTACCGCCAACGAAGATAAAGGTGGTTTCTTAGGCCCTGTATTTATGGCCCTAACTCTAGTGTTGGTTTCTTTTAGCTGTACTGGTCCTATTGTTGGTACTATTTTGGTTGAAGCTGCTGGTGGCGCTTTTCTCAAGCCCATTATAGGTATGTTGGGATTTTCTTTGGCATTTGCATTACCATTTACTTTATTTGCTTTCTTCCCTCAGTGGTTAAACAAGTTGCCAAAATCTGGTGGATGGTTAAATTCAGTAAAAGTAGTTTTAGGTTTCTTAGAATTGGCTTTAGGTTTAAAATTCCTAAGTATGGCCGACCAAACTTACCATTGGGGATTATTAGACAGAGAAGTGTATTTAGCACTTTGGATAGTGATTTTCTTCTTAATGGGACTCTACTTATTAGGTAAATTAAGATTTGCCCACGATAGTGAATTGAAAGTACTTGGAGTGCCTCGTTTATTTTTGGCCATTGCAACCTTCTCTTTCGTGGTTTATATGATTCCAGGTATGTGGGGGGCACCTTTAAAAGCACTTTCAGGATATATGCCTCCAATGACTTCTCAGGATTTTGATGTCAATAAAATTGCTAGAGAAAATGCCGGAAGTGGCGGGGGAGTGGCTAAGAAAGAATTATGTGAAACACCAAAGTTTTCTGAGTTCTTACATCTTCCTCATGGTTTAGATGGTTATTTTGATTACGATCAAGCCTTAGCTTGTGCTAAAGAGCAAAACAAACCTGTGTTTATCGATTTTACTGGTCATGCCTGTGTGAATTGTCGCGAAATGGAAGCCAATGTTTGGTCTGACCCTACAGTGTTAGATATGTTAAGAAACGATTATATAGTTACTGCATTATATGTGGATGATAAGTCTAAACTTCCAGAAAGCGAATGGGTGACTTCTGTATATGATGGTAAAGTAAAAAAGACCATAGGTGCTAAGTTTGCTGATATGCAAATAGCTAAACATAATGTAAATGCACAACCCTATTATGTATTACTTAATCCTAATGGTGAAATGTTGACCCAGCCAAAAGCTTATGATTTAAATGTGGCAAATTACGTTGAGTTTTTAAAGACAGGTTTGAAAAACCATAAAGAAGGTAAATCCTTGAAATAAAATATTCATCTTTGATGAGAGAAAAGGAGTTCCTATTTGGAGCTCCTTTTTTTTATGGACTCTATTATGAATTATTGTTAATCACTTCTGTGTAATTGAAAAATGACTGGTTTATCCCCTAACTAAAAGCGAAAATGCAAATATATTTCTACAAAAAACTATAAAGAATAAAGAGTTATATGCGTCAATTAATTACTATTAATCAATACTGTCCAAAATACGTTTCATATTATAAAAAGATTCTTTACTTCATTGCATTTCGTTCAGAAAGACAATGTATTAGAATATGACTCCATGGAAGAATGGGCTTTATTTTTTCAATGGCAAAATCAAACCCATTCTTCCAGTTTCCTTACCAAAACACTTGTCACTCCGATGCGTAGCGAGGAGTCTATTGTAATTATTAGGACGCTATTGACTTTTAATAAAGGATTTCTAAGTCCTTTGTTTTACTTTTGCAGAATGAGAACATCTATAGAAATAAGTTATTATCCTTTAAAGGAAGAGTTTATTCCGCCTATTCAATCATTTATTGACAGACTAAATACCTACAGTGAAATCAATGTGGAAACCAATGGTATGAGTACCCAAATATTTGGTGAGTATGATGATGTAATGGCTATTGTGACCAAAGAAATGAAAGCAGCCATGGAATTACCCTATTCCATTTTTGTGATGAAAGTCATCAACGCTGATTTGCAAATACATCCAGGTGCAAATGTCTAGTTTGTTCGAATTCTTATTGGAGCCTTATCAAACGGCTAGTATATTTCATATTCTTCTCGAAGTTCTAGCAGCTATATTTGGAATTGCTAGTGTTTTCTATGCGCGTAAGGAAAGTATTTTGGTATTCCCTACAGGAATCATCAGTACGGTTATTTATGTTTACTTGCTTTCCCAATGGACGCTTTATGGCGATTTAATCATTAATATTTATTATACCATCATGAGTATTTATGGTTGGTATATGTGGAGTAGAGTGGATGGCGATGAAAATCATATTCCCATATCCCGAACCAATACTATGGATAAGTTTAAAGCTTTCGGAATCTTCGCTTTCACAAGTGTTTTTGTGATTGTGGTTTATCGCTATTATAATGTGATGCCAAATCACTTGGGCTTTTTTGAAAGTATAGATTTTGCTATTGATAAATTAGGCTCTGGAAATGTTGAGGAATTTAGATTGGCCACTCCCTATTTAGATACATTTACCACTGGTATTTTCTTTGCAGGAATGTGGCTCATGGCCAATAAGAAAATTGAAAACTGGACGCTTTGGATTGTTGGGGATGTGGTTTCTATTCCTTTGTATTTGGTAAAAGGATATGGGTTTACGGCCATTCAATATACGGTATTCTTAGTTTTGGCTATTATGGCTTATTTCACATGGAAAAAGAGTATTCAACAAGCTGTAGCAAAAAGATAATATGGTAAAGAAAATCCTTATTACTGGGCCTGAAAGTACAGGGAAATCAACGCTGGTTCAGGCATTAGCTGAATACTTTAAAGCCCAATATGTTTCTGAATATGCTCGTGAATATCTCGAAAAGCTAGACCGACCATATAACGAAAATGATTTGCTTGAAATTGCTAAGGGGCAGATACAATTAGAGGATGCCAATTTAGAAAGAGATTCTCTTTTATTTATTGATACCGATCTTACGGTCATGCATATTTGGAGTGAAGAGAAATTTGGCAGGACGAGTGATTGGGTATTGCAAGAAGTGAGATCCAGAACTTACGATTTATACTTGGTTCCAGATATCGATCTAGAATGGACCTACGATCCACAAAGAGAAAACCCGAATGATAGAGAGCGATTAATGAAACTATATCAGAAATCATTTGATGAAAGAGGAATTAAATATCATATGATTAATGGACAGGGCGAACAGCGTTTTCAGAATGCCATTGAGATTGTGGAACGCTTTTTGAATGGAATGAATCAATGATAGAATGAATAAAGGAGTTAATGATAGAATGTTAGAATTGGTCAAACTATTCAATCATTACACCATTAAAACATTCACTCATTAAAAACAAAATATAATAATCCAAAGTTTAGAGAAATTGTAAAAATCAAATAGCAAAAAAAGTAAAGATTTCAGTATTCTATATTATATTAGATAATGAAACAACAAAAGGTAATGTAATGAAGCTCAATTTGAATTTCATTATTCATTCCTAAAACATTAAGAATTAAAAGTTTATATAAATAGTAAGATTCAAGGCGCAAGTAAATTTAAAACCGCAGTTTACTGAAGTAAATGAGGATTTTGAATTTATAAAGCAACGCTGTAGCTTGCATTTATATAAGCTTAAATATAGAGAATTTATGGCAAAGATATTAGTAATAGACGACGAGAGAAGCATCAGAAACACCATCAAGGAAATTCTAGAGTATGAAAAGCACCAAGTGCTTTTGGCTGTAGATGGGAGCGAAGGTTTGAGTTTGATGGAACAGACCGCTTTCGATGTGGTACTCTGCGATATTAAAATGCCCGAAATGGATGGCATGGAAGTATTGGAAAAAGCCATGAAGATTACTGATAGTCCAATTATTATGATTTCTGGTCATGGAAATATCGATATTGCGGTGGAGGCTATTAAAATGGGAGCATTCGATTATATTGCTAAGCCTTTGGATTTAAACCGCCTTTTGGTGACCATTAGAAATGCCATGGACAAGAAAACCTTAGTCGCTGAAACCAAAACGCTAAGAAGAAAAGTAGCTAAAAAATATACCATGATTGGGGAGTCTAAACCCATGCTGCATTTAAAAGAAATGATAGATAAAGTGGCACCAACCAATGCTCGTGTTCTAATTACCGGAGAAAATGGAACGGGAAAAGAATTGGTAGCACGAGCCTTATTTGAAGGTAGTGATAGAACCAAAAAGCCATTTATTGAAGTCAATTGTGCAGCCATACCATCTGAGTTGATCGAGAGTCAGTTATTTGGACACGAAAAAGGGAGTTTTACGTCTGCAATTAAGCAGCGTAAAGGTGATTTTGAATTGGCCCATGGCGGAACATTATTCCTCGATGAGATTGGTGATATGAGTTTGTCAGCACAAGCTAAAGTTTTGCGGGCACTGCAAGAAAATAAGATTACTAGAGTAGGAGGGGAGAAAGAGATTTCTGTGGATGTTAGAATTATTGCGGCCACCAATAAAAACCTGAAAGAGGAAATAGCAAAAGGAAATTTCCGTGAGGATTTATACCATAGATTGAGTGTAATCTTATTAGAAGTTGCTTCTTTAAAAGATAGGAAAGAAGATATTCCTCATCTGGTAGCGCACTTTTTACAGCAGAGTAGTGAGTCCCAAGGAAAGAAAGCTCCAGAAATTTCTGAGGAGGCTATTAAGGCGCTCAAAGAGCTCGATTGGTCTGGTAATATAAGAGAGTTGCGTAATGTGGTAGAAAGGCTCGTGATATTGTCTGACGAGAAGATTGAGGCTGCTGATGTGAAGCAGTATGTTTTTTAAGACTAATATACTTCTTATTAAACTTCTTAAACTGGTTTTCTCAAATATACTTAGACAAAAGTGTATTGGTACGAACTAGTTTTTTTATGTTAGATAGGTTCTCTAAAATACCCTCCTCAAAAAAGCTGAGACAAAAAAATCCCCACCAAAATTGGTAGGGATTTGTAATCTATAATCAGTTTAACAACTAAATAACCTGAATTATACAACTCCTTGAGCTAACATAGCATCGGCAACTTTAACGAAACCAGCAATGTTTGCACCATTTACATAATTGATGAATTCACCTTCAGTTCCCCACTTAACGCAGTTCTCGTGAATGTCAATCATAATAGAGTCTAATTTTGCATCAACTTCTTCTCTTGTCCAAGCTAAACGCTGAGAGTTTTGTGTCATTTCTAAACCAGAAACAGCAACACCACCTGCATTAGCAGCTTTACCAGGACCGTAAAGAATCTTAGAGTCAATATAAACGGTGATAGCATCTGGAGTAGAAGGCATGTTTGCTCCTTCAGAGATACAGTAACAACCATTATCAACTAAAGTTTGAGCTTCTTCACCATTAATTTCGTTTTGTGTAGCACAAGGAAGAGCTACATCACACTTGATAATCCAAGGACGTTGTCCTTCGTGATACTCACAACCATACTTTTCAGCATATTCTTTGATACGGCCACGCTTCACATTCTTCAATTCCATAACGAAGGCTAATTTCTCAGCATCGATACCAGCTGGATCATAAATGAAACCTGCAGAATCAGAAAGTGTAACTACTTTTCCACCTAATTCAGTAACTTTTTCAGTAGCATATTGAGCAACGTTACCAGAACCAGAAATACAAACTACTTTACCAGTGAAAGTTTCTTTTCTTGTGGCGAGCATTTCTCTTGCAAAATAAACAGCACCGTAACCAGTAGCTTCAGGACGGATTAAAGAACCACCCCAACCTAGGCCTTTACCAGTTAAAACACCAGTAAATTCGTTACGAATTCTCTTATATTGGCCATACATATATCCAATCTCACGACCACCAACTCCGATATCACCAGCAGGTACATCAGTGTTAGGACCAATATGACGTTGTAATTCTGTCATGAAGCTTTGAGCGAAACGCATCACTTCATTATCAGATTTTCCTTTAGGATCAAAATCAGATCCACCTTTACCACCACCCATTGGAAGAGTAGTTAAACTATTTTTAAGTACTTGCTCAAAAGCTAAGAATTTTAAGATACCAAGATTTACAGTTGGATGGAAACGAAGACCACCTTTGTAAGGTCCGATAGCGGAATTCATCTCAATTCTATATCCTTTGTTGATTTCAACACCACCTTTGTCATTTAACCAAGGCACACGGAAAAGAATTACTCTTTCTGGCTCAACCATTCTTTCAAGAATCTTAGCATCTTTATACTGAGGATTCTCTTCTACGAAAGGAATTAAAGATTCTACTACTTCATGAACTGCCTGGTGGAATTCAACTTCACCTGGGTTAGAAGCAATAACTTTTGCCATAAAATCTTGAACTTTTTGTTCCATTACATTAGCCATATCAATTGTTTTTTATAAGGTTTTAATTTCAATTTCATGCCAAGTTTACGAAGAAAAAACCGTCCGAAACCCCTACCCAGAACTAATTTACGTACAATGCTTATCTTTTTCAGGGAAACCCTTATGGGAACTTACGAAAAGAGATTATTGAATAAACATGCAGATTTGAAGGCTATAGAATATGCCTTGTCCCGATGGAAAAAAAGCTGTATTGTAGAGTTGATGCTTGGTCTCTAATTTTTGACTTATGAAAATATCACAGTTCATTCCAAATAAAATAGGCTATAATTCAGTGCTTTTGATTGCTTATTTAGAATTAGCAGATAAGCACTATAATTGTTTAGATAATAACACCGAATTTCTTATTGATTTTTCACAAATATAAAGGCTCTCTTAGCTAGAATAGGTCTACATATATATTCCATATAAATTCATTTTTTTGTAACGAGAATTACGGATTCAAATTGTTCAATCACTGCTGGGGAATTATAATTTTGAAAGTTTAGAAATAAAACTAATGTTTAATGAAATTAGCATTATAATTTCAATATATAATCGGTATAATACTCCTCCTATGCTACTAAAACTAAAAAGGCAAAGCATTGTGCTGGGAAGGTGTGTTCCTTTTCCATATTGGAATCTTCAAGATAAATCCAGTATCATATACTATTTTATCCATTAGGCTAGCTTTTGATGAATGTATCACTTTTCCAAAAGCTAAATTCATTCCAATATGCTCAGTGAAGAAAAAATCGGCTCCAACAAGAAAGGAGGTAGCTGTTTGGTCTATTGGATTATCATGTCTGTTTTCTGAACTTCCATTATAAGATCTATTCACTACACCATAGCTCAAATCAAAGTATAGCCAGTTAAAACCAACCACTTTAATACCTACGTTATACCAAGGACCTAAATCTTGAAACATTGGATCTGGATATACTCCGATTCCAGCATGTGGTGCAATCCCGAACACACTACCCACTCTGTATTGAACCCTAAGGCCTAAATAACCGTAACTATTTCCAAATCCTCCTGCGATGCTCAAATAATGATAATCCCCATTGAAATATAACCTTTGTTGCATGGTTTGTCGAGATTTTGTGAATTTTATTGTTTTTACATTCTCACTTTCAAAACTCAATGTATCAATTACTACAAGGGGTTTTAGTTTGCTTATTGAATCAGGCCAAATTTCTAAAATATCTCCCGATAGCTTTTCATTATTTCCAAAGTATATGGTTGCTTTATATTTTTTAGGGTTTTGATTAATCTTTATAAAAGAAGTTTCTGAAAGAGAATAGGTTTCTCGGTATTTCCTATCCCTAAGTATTCGGGTATTATTGGGGTAGTTCAATTGAAAGACAATTCCACTAATGGTGTCTCCATTTTTTAAAATAAGGAAGTCATAACCCGTAGATTTAGAATAACCCTCATATATTGTCTCTTTCTTTTTGAATCTTTTAGATTTGATTCCCTTATTAGGAGAATACCTAATTCTTCTGATGTAATCATAAGGAATCCTTAAGTGATTAAAGCTATGATTCTTCAGTATTAGATAATCATGAGGATGGTCTTCAATGATTTCTCCCCTTAAGATATCAATATTCCTAAAATATATATAGTCTTGTTTTTTGAGCTTTTGTAGTTCTTCATGATTAACAATAGAGTCTTTTGACAAGTCTTTAGAAGTGATTTTAGAATCTTTAGTCTTAACTAAAGTCATTTTGTTATCAATATAATACTTTTCAATTTCATACCATTGAATGGTGGTAGTGATTTCATTTTCGCTTTTATAGCTTATCGAAGCTCCTGGTTTTTGGTCAGTTATCTTCGCTTTAATAATATTACCATTCTTTAAATATATAAGATCAGGATAGCTCTTTTGTGAGAACCCAGTGAGTGTGAGAATCATAAAGATGCTGAGAGCTAAAAGTTTTTTCATTTCTTTTTTGATTGATTTCTATGCTTTCTAATTGGGAATTTAAAAATAACACCCATATCAAACAGGAATTTGGGGTCGATTGTTTCTTTTTCAATGGGGATTTCTCTACCCATAGCTATGTTTAGCCCAAATGATTTATTAAAGAAATGGTCGGCTCCTATTCTTGCAGTGAAACCTTCAACGGACGCTGTTCTACGGTCTTCAATAGACGTATATGGAGGAATTCTTTCTTCATAATGGCCAATGATTCCATAGCCTCCATTTATGTAGAAAGAATTGAGAAAATACAGTTTTAAGCCCACATTATAATAGGGCTCTGGTCCGAATAAAAAGGCTAAATTAAAACCTCCTCTCACATACATCCCCACTCCAAAATCACCCCCTACTCTATATTGAAAGCTAAGTCCAATCCTTCCATGGGCAAATTCAATTCCTGGACTAATGCTAAAATAATGGTGGTCTCCCTTATATACAGCGTTTAGCTTTCTTTCAATATTCTCTTTTTTGTGAAAAATGCGTTTTACTTTTTCATGGGAAATACAAACCGTATCTCCTAAATGGTCTGGTATAAAAGTGATGAAATCATTGGGATTTATTTGGAGTATAATACCTATGGTGCGTTCGCCAGAAACCATATAAAGCACATCAAATGGATCGTCATACATTTGGTTTTGTATGATTTTATCTATGTCTTTAAATAAAAAAGGTTCAAGATATTGATCCTCTACCATTAGTCTGACATGACGAGGGTATGCGATTTCCACCAAAGTACCAGAAACAATCTCTCCACTATTCAAATAGACCAAATCTTTATTGTTATCTTGAGCGTAAATTGCAGTTGAAAATAGAATTCCAAACATTAAACAAATAGTATTTAAATCAATCTTCATTGTTAAATTTCTTTTGGAGTTTCAGATTTTTTCTTTGGAGATGATAGTTTAATTAAGAGGCCTAGATCTAGAGTAGCTCCTTGATATTTATTGTATTTAGAGGCTCCAACAGCAACGTTGAGCCCAATGTGTTCTGAAAAAATAAAATCTCCTCCAATTAATACGGAAGGACCAAGAACTGTGTGCCCCCAGTCAGAAAACCCAACTACCCCATAGGTAAGATCTATGAATAGATATTTGAAATAATAGAATTTCGCTCCAATATTCCATCCAAAGCTATTATTCCCTCCATTGATACCTGGGAGATAGCCTGCCCCAAAATGACCACCAAAGCCTAGTGTTTTTCCTCCTCTAATTTGAAGATGTGCCCCTAAGCCGCCATAGGCATTTCCTATTCCCAGGCCAAAAGCGGCATATTCATTATATCCTTTGTCCAAATAGGATTTCTTTTTAATGGTTTTAGGATCAGTGTCTTTAGTAATTGTCAATTTGTTATCTATATAATACTTCTGAATATCTTTCCAGCTGATAACTGTTATAGAGCCGTTTTCACTTTTATAGGTGATAGACTTCCCTAGTTTCTGCTTGAGGACTTTTGCATGGATAATGGTTCCGTCATTTAGAAAGATGGTGTCGGTATTGCTTTCTTGAGAATAGGAAGATATTGTTAATAGAAAAAAGAGAATGCTGATAAGGTGTCGCATGATTATATGTTTTGAGATTAGAATTTAATGATAAGGCCTATCCCGCTGTTGGTCATCCCCATATTCAGGCTGATGTCTTTTTGCTTGTGTTTTAGCATGGCATCTTCACTTTTTTTGGCTTTGATACTACCCGAAATCCAGAGAGGAGTGCCTAGATTAAAGAGGACGCCACCACCAATAAATAAAGCAGGAATGAAGTATCTGGTAGACTCATTGTTTTTATTGTTTCTATACATAACCCCATAAGTTATTGCACCAATAGCTCCCCCTAAAAGACTAAACTTTGCACCACCCTTTTTTTGTTTTAATGCTTTCTGATATTCAGCTTGAAAAAACGCTTCTCCTTTTATTCTCTCTTTTTCATTTGTGGAAGAAAATATAAGTGGGTAGGCATTGGCTTTTATCTCTTCACGAGTTCGGAAATCGATAAATCGACCATTTTTTATAGCAGCAATGGCTAGAACAGTATCTTGAAAGTCATCTTTTTCATAGATGATGGTATTCCAGTTTTTTATTTTGAGAATTTGACATTCAGTAATAGAATCTCCTCCTGATACAGGATAAATAATGTCTTTGTATTTATCTTGACTAAAGGAAAATAAACTGGATAGTAGAAAGATAATGATAAAATAGATAGACTTCATAATTGGCGTTTAGAATACAAATCAAAAATAGAAATAATTCTAAGCTTCTTATAAGGTTAATTGAATTTAGAAAGATTTTAGATAAGCCAAGATTTTGAGGAGGTCTTTGTAAATATATGCTGCTTAAAATCTTAAGCTGATGCCAATCCCATTTTTTGAGGAAGATAGTTGGAGGCTTATGGACTTTTCTTCCATTTTTTCAAGAACAGCTCTATTCTTTTTCATTTTTGAGGAGCCCGAAATCCATAAAGGGATTCCTATTCCTGTCATCACCGTTGCGGTAATAAAAATACCTGTTCCCACTCCACCTAAACTCTCTTTTTCCTTGTCGTTTTTATTCTCCATAGCTACTAAACTACCTGCAATAAATCCACTTAAACCAAATGCTGTTAAAAAGAGGCCTCCGTTTCTCCTTTTTTTTGCGCTGAAATATTCCTCTTCATAATATGAATAACTATCCTCAGCTTTTATGGAAGAATCATTTTTAGTGGGATTTGGTGAGAGCTTTGAATAGGAAAGTTGGCTGATTTGAAGTTGAGCAAGGGCTTTTTCTGGAGTATCTGATGCAAAAATTGATGTGCTCAGCATGGTGGAAATAAAAAGAATGTAAATTATAGGCTTCATGGGTATAGATTTGAGTTCAAAGATATCAAAATCTAATGACACAAAAAATGCCATTTCTATAACAAGAAACGGCATTTGTATTTATAAACAGGGAGTGTTAGTCTCCGAAAAGAACATAAGCTACACCCACCTTAAAACCAGCATAGGCATTGTGAGAAGCAGAATAAACACCATCGTTATTTGGTATTTGCCAATCTGCTGCATTAATGTCTTTAAGACCATAACCAAAGTTTAAAGTCGCATCAACATATAAATTCTCAATAATGACAATTCTAGCACCAAGCTCTAAGTTTAAAATGATGTCGTTTTTCTCATAACGATCGGTTACATCTTTGGCTGTAATTTCGAATTCATCCTCTTCATGGTATTGAGTATATGGACTTCCGTTTTTCGTCCAAGTTTGCTCTGCGTCTTTCATCATAGCAAATAAAATCCCAAACCCACCCATGAAATTAACTCTAGTTTCAGTACCAGTGAATTTTAACATGACTGGAATCACATTATACTTGAATAGTAGATTTCTTTCAAAAGATGATGAAGTAGTTTCTTCAAAGTCTTTATACTCATCGGTATAGTTCTGACCTAGATTCATCATCCAATATCCAGAATATATGCCAATGTTGTCATTGAAATTATATCCAAGGTCTAAACCAAAAGAGGTGTTTGAAGTTGCAGCAAAGTCATATTCGTGACCATTACCCCAAGTATTTTGATTCACCATGAAAGAAGAAAGGTACATAAAGTTACCACCTACATTAAGTCCTTTTTGTGCATAACTGGCAGGAATAACCAGTGCTAATAATAGCATGATTGTTAAAAAGCGTTTCATTTTGATTGTAATATTTGTTTTTAGTTTTTTCAAATTCAAATATAGAATAATACTTGATTTACCGAACATGAATTGTGAAAGTCTTTTGTTATGGAATACTTAAGCTTTCCATTTCTTAAGAACTGAAGAGCTTATATACTCACTTTTATATTTACTTTTAAGTTCTTCAAAGGTGATTTTGAAGTCACATCCAGTTTTCCAATTGCTGCATCCAAAGGCAGCTTTCCCTTTGAGGATCTTTCCAGAATTACATTTTGGACAAACTAGTTTGCTTATGTCTTCGGGCTTATTTATAGGTTTAGCCTTTTTAGTTTTAGGAGGAGGGTTGGCTTTTTTAGTCTTTTTAGTTTCCTCTTCCTCCTGATAAGTGATTTTCTTGGCGGATTCTTTTTTCACCTCATCTACTATTTGACTCACCATTTCTTTCATCTCACTCAAGAAGAGCTTTACATCATATTTCCCTCTTTCAATCTGGCTGAGCTTCAATTCCCATTGGCCAGTTAATTCAGCGGATTTAAGCAGTTCGTTTTGTATAGAGCCAATGAGCTCAATTCCTGTCTCGGTAGGGTGTAAGGCCTTTCGTTTTCGGGTCATGTATCGTCTGCGAAACAAGGTTTCTATGATGTTGGCTCGTGTAGAAGGACGACCAATTCCATTGGATTTCATGACCTCCCTGAGCTTCTCATCGTCTACTTGTTTACCTGCGGTTTCCATGGCTCTTAACAAGGTGGCCTCTGTAAAATATTTGGGTGGTTGTGTTTGCTTTTTTTCCATGGCTGGTTCATGAGGACCTTGCTCTCCTTTTTCAAAAGTTGGCATTAGCTGTCCTTTGTCATCCTCATTTTCTTCTTTACCAAAAACGATTCTCCATCCAGGAGTGAGTATTTCTTTTCCTGTAGCTTTAAAAGGATAGCCAGCAGTTTCTCCAACAACTTTGGTATTTGAAATAATACAATCAGGATAGAAATTGGCGATAAATCGGCGGGTAATGGCATCGTATACATCACGCTCCACTCCAGTCATATTATTAGCTCTTATTCCTGTTGGAATAATAGCATGGTGATCGGTAACTTTTGAATTGTCAAATACTCTTTTGGTCTTTGGTATCTTTTTCTCTAAAACACTTTGTGTTAAAGAAGAATAATCGTTGAGTCCTTTCAGAATACCAGCAATTTTAGGATACTGATCATCTGGAAGATAGGTGGTGTCCACACGAGGATAACTCACCAATTTTTTCTCATATAATTGCTGCACTGTTTTTAGTGTTTCGTCCGCAGTGAGGTTAAATCTCTTATTTCCTTCTACCTGTAAGCTAGTTAAATCAAAAAGTCTGGGAGCAAATTCTTTGCCTTTCTTTTTTTCGAAACTGACAATGGTGAATAAATCCTCTTTGATTTTTTCCATCATCTCCTCGGCTTTTTCTGGAGCAAAAAACCTTCCCTTTTCATAAGAGAACATGACCTCACGGTATTTTGTTTTTACTTCCCAGAAATCTTTGGGAATGAAATTGACAATTTCGAGATGACGCTGAACGATCATCGCGAGGGTAGGTGTTTGAACTCTTCCAATACTCAATACATTTTTGCCAGTACCATACTTTAAGGTATAAAGCCTACTGGCATTGATGCCTAGTAACCAATCTCCAATAGCTCGTGCGCTCCCAGCTTCGTATAAATGTTGATACTTGTCTTCTTCTTGTAGATGTTGAAATCCTTCTCTAATGGCCTCCTCCGTTAATGAAGAAATCCATAATCGCTTCACAGGATTTTTATTTCCAGCTTTATGATATACCCAGCGTTGGATCAATTCTCCTTCTTGGGCGGCATCACCACAGTTAATGATTTCAGTGCATTTCTCGTTTTGAATAAGAGATTCTAAAATATGAAATTGCTTCTGACTTCCAGGATTATCAATGAGTTTAATGCTGAACTTTTGAGGAATGATAGGTAAATTATGAAGCTTCCACCATTTTAGCCGTGGGTCGTAGTCATCGGGAGTTTTTAAGGTGCATAAATGCCCAAAAGTCCAACTTACCCAATAACCATTACCTTCAAAATATCCATCGTGGCGGGTTTTAGCACCCACTATTTTGGCTATTTCTTTGGCCACACTCGGTTTTTCGGCTACACAAAGTTTCATTCGCAAATTTTGGGTCAAAGTTATTCAATAATTCAAATGTTTTGTCTTGGAGTTTTAAACAAATGACTTGTATTTTTCTTTTAAGCTGAAAATCAAAGCTCAAGAAATATGTTTTTTCATGCCTTTTTTTCACAAAATAAATCGCAATGGAGCTTGTGTTTTCTGAGTGTATGATTGTCGGGAGACAATGGATAATTTTCCTATTTTTGGCATTCAAGATATAGCTGTACTCATGAGCAATAAATTAAATCGTTTTGTTTTTTTTCTTCAAGCATTGTTTGGGATATGTATCTTGATTGAGAGAAGGATATGCTTCTCTATGTTCAAGCATAAGTATTTTTCGCTTTTTGCATTGGAGTTTGGTTTTGTAGTAGTTTCTTCAAAGAGTAGGACTTATGTTTAAAGAAATCAGGCAATCGGAATTCGCCAAGCAAGTAGCAACGCTATTAACAGGAAGCCTATTGGCACAAGTGCTGCCTTTTATTGCTGAATATTTCATCACTCGATTATATACAGCAGCGGAGCTCGGTATTATTACTTTATTTACTTCGGTGGCGGTTATGTTTTCGATTATAGCAACTGGTAGATATGAGTTTGCAATAATGCTTCCTAAGGAAAAGGAGAAAAGTATAAATGTTCTATTTTTAGCTCTCTTCATTACAGTAATTATTGCTATTGTTTCTTTTTTTGTCACTTGGTTGCTCAATGATTGGGTTTGTAAAGTTCAAAAGAGTGATGAGTTAGGTCGCTTCCTTTGGTATGTTCCTATATCAGTATTGGCTGTGGGGGTTTTTAATAGCTTCAATCAGTGGGCCAATAGGAATGCTTATCATAATTATATGGCAGCTTCAAAGGTTTCGGAGAGTGGGACTACATCAGGTTTGAATGTATTATTCGGTTATATGAAGTTAGGGAATGCTGGGTTAATTATTGCATATTTGAGTGGGCAATTGATTTCCACAATAGCAGTGCTCATCCCTTTTTTTAAAAAGGATAAAGCTTTAGTAAAAGAAGTGAAGAAGTCGGAAATGAAATCTTTGGCTAAAAAATATAAGAAGTTTCCTACTACCAATTCGCTTCATGCTTTTATGGATATGTTTTTTCTAAGTGTTTTGGTATTCTTAATTAGCCACTATTTTGGTGATGATATAACGGGATATTATGGTAGAACTTATAAAATATTATTGGCCCCGTCTATACTCATTGGAGGAGTAGTTGGTCAGATTTTCTTCAGGAAAATATCTATTATGAAATCAAATGATGAAAGCATGATGGTTTTCTTTCAAAAAATAATTCTGCTATTATTTTTAATTGGATTACCTATTTTTGTAATTATTATGCTTTTTGGACCTGAGATATTTGAATTATATCTGGGTAAGAATTTTATTACCGCAGGAACTTATGCCGCCATATTAGCTCCTTGGATTTGGATGAAGTTTATCACTGGTCCATTAGCTATGGTTCCAGTGGTTTTTGATAAGTTAAATGCTTCTTTCCTTTTTGGAAGTTTATCCAATTTGTTATTAGTATGTGCTATTGTTATTGGGGGAAGCTACGATTGGAGTGTTACTGGAACCTTCAAGCTATTAACGGTATTACAAATAATTGTTTTGAGCTTTTTTATTCTTTGGGTTTATTCATTGATTAAGAAATGTGACACAAAACTAGATAATATATAGCCATGAGAAATGTTTTTAGTGCTATTAAGAGAGTTTATCTGCGTTTTTTTGCTTCGCAGGCTCGGCCTATTATGGTGTATTATAAGCGTAATTTCCAAAAGGAAAAAAAGGAAAATATAAGAATTAGCAGTTCTACCTTTTTAGATTATAAAGAGAGGCTGAAGATTGATAAGGAGGTATTTATTGGTCATTTTAATTTTATAGAAGCCAGTAATGGAATTGAAATTGAAGAAGGTGTTCAAATTACGAATTATTGTAGTATAACGACTCATTCTTCCCATAATTCTATTAGACTCTATGGAGAAAAATATAAAGATTTTGCAAATTTGGTGGGCTATATAAAGGGTAGTGTGTTTATTGGAAAATATACTTTTGTTGGACCACATTCTGTGATTATGCCAAAAACAAGGATTGGAAAAGGAAGCTTGGTGAGCGCATATAGTTATGTGCAAGGAGAGTTTCCAGACTTTTCAATAATAGCTGGAAATCCAGCTACCGTGATTGGGAGTACCAAAAAAATGGATCAAAGAATACTGGAGCAGCACGCCGAACTGAAACCTTTTTATGAAGCTTGGGCAAATGATTAATCAAATGGGAAAACAGCAAAGATATCTTCTTTTTGGAGATGGTAATAGTCCTCATACATTGAAATGGGTTAAAGAACTCATTTTGCATTATGATGTTTTTGTGGTGTCTTCTTCTCAGGTTTCTGAGTCTTTGAAGAAAGTTATACCTGCGGAAAAAAGAGAAGCTCTTGGGGTTGAAGTGCAAGCAGAAGGAAATACACTTGGTTATTTTAAAAAGATATTCAAATTAAATAGTATTATAAAGAGAATTCAACCTGAAATAGTAAATGCCCATTATATCAGTAGTCATGGTTTTTTAATTGCCTTGGTAAAGCAGTTTGGCTATTCAAAGTTTAAATTTGTAGCATCAGCCTGGGGAACCGATGTTTTAGTTTTTCCTTTTCGGAATAAGGTGTTTTTTAGGATAATGAAGTTTGTGCTTTCTAAAGCAGATTATATAACTTCGGATTCTAATCATATGAGTAAGGTGATTCAGCAGATTAAAAATAAACCTGTAATTACCTTTACATTTGGTTTGGACGAGATGCCAGATTTCAATGAATATGAAAAGGAAGCCAGTCTGTATTTTTCAAATAGAGCGCTTTCCGAGAACTATAATATTGGAGAAGTGATTCGAGCTTTTCAATCCATTGCAGAGGAGGATTTGGAAGCGAGGTTGGTAGTATCTAATGAAGGAGCTGATAAGGAAAATTTAGTATGGCAGGTTGTAGAACTGGGTTTGACGGAGCGAGTTGAATTTGTAGGGTTTTTAAGTGCGGAAGAGCAAGCGAAGGTTTATTCTAAAAGTAGTTTTTATTTCTCTTTGCCCTCATCCGATTCCACTAGTGTGAGTTTGTTAGAGGCTTTAGCTTATGGTTGTATTCCTATTTTGTCTGATATTCCTGCCAATAGGGAATGGGTGAAGAATGCGGAAAATGGGATTTTAATAGAAAAAGATATTGATTTAAAGCTGATTAATAAATTGCGTAATAATAGGATGTCTATTATCAGGTTTAATAGAAAGCAAATTGAAGAAAGAGGAATCTTTCCTAAGTTAATGAACGATTTTGTGGAAATCATAAAATAGAAACATGATAAAAAAAATAAGTCTCATTATTTCTTTAAAATCTTCTTTGGAAGAATCACACGATTTTATCCAATATTTAATGGATTTGGAGAGACCAACAATAGAGGAGGAGCTCCTATTATTCTTTCCTTCTGGAAGCAATGATAAATCAGAGATTGTTTCCAAGTTGAAAAACAGGTTTCAGGCAATAAAAGAGCTAAAGAGTTTGGAGAATAAGATTGTTTCTGATTATAATCAAGCTATAAAAGAATCCTCAGGGGATTTAATTTTTATACTAGAAGAGCAAGCTCTCTATCCAGCAAAATATTTAGTTGATATGTTAACTTACACTGATGAATTAGCTGCTGATAAATTGGGTGGGGTTCTCGTTCCTAAGGCAACAAATACCAATTTGATATCGGAATCGATTGCCGCTTCATTAATGAGTTTTTTTGTGGTTGGAAATACGCAGTATCGTTTAATTGCTGAAAAAAACAGAGAATATTCTGCCTTGCCTACAGGTGTTTATAGAAAATCTGTTTTTGATAATTGGGGTTTATTTGATGAGAAACTTCAAAACCTAGCTGAAGATGAGTTAAATGGGAGAATAGCAGCAAAAGGTGCGAAGATGTATTTGATTC
This sequence comes from Lentimicrobium sp. S6, assembly GCF_013166635.1. Lineage (NCBI taxonomy): Bacteria > Pseudomonadati > Bacteroidota > Bacteroidia > Bacteroidales > Lentimicrobiaceae > Lentimicrobium > Lentimicrobium sp. S6. Next base: position 42,020 of record NZ_JABKBZ010000005.1, read on the forward strand.
CTTCATTAGAAATAGAATATAATTGTCCTACTACTTTGACTCAGATTATTCATTTCTTTCAAAATCAAGCTTATTTTAAGCCTTATGTGAATGCAAAGCTTGGCGTTTCCGCAAGTCTTAGACAGCTTTCTCCATCCATTGGATTGTTATTCTTTTTAATTACAGGAACAGCTTCTTCTATCAACCCATTGATGCTTTTATTATTCCTATTTGCTGGAATGGTATATCTATTTGCTGATATTTGGGAGTCTTTTGGAATTGGTATTGCTAAAGATAAAGCACGATTGACTACCGTTTTAATCTTCCTATTTCCTATAATCCATATAAGCTATGGCTTGGGGTTTTTAAAAGCATGGATTGATATTAATATTTTGAAAAGGACTTTGAAATAACAAATGAATTAATGAAAGATTTACAAAGAATAACTATTTATAAAAACCTCATCATCTTCTTGATATTAGGTTTCTTATTACTTAGTATCTCTCCTTTTTGGCACCTATTGCCATCAGTGGCTATTCTTAGCTTTCTTACCATTTTGTCCTATAATGGTGCTAAGCAAAGTTTGGTGAATTTGAATAAGAATAAATGGCATGTTTTGTTGTTTAGCTCCTTGTTTTTTAGTTATCTGCTGGGGATGGCTTATACCACAAATAAAAATGACGGTTGGCTCGATGTAATGTTGAAATCTTCATTTTTGCTTTTCCCTTTGACCTATGGAATATTTCCAAACGATTTATTTAAAGGAAAAGACCTTCGAAAGATTCTAAATTCCTATGTTTTTATCTTGTTTGGTAGTACACTATTTTGTTTTGTAAATGCAATATTAAGCTACCAAAGTCATTCTGATCCCAGTGTGTTTTATTATACCAAATTCGTGTTTTTTCAGCATCCTTCTTATTATGGTTTATATGTTAATATGGGGGTTCTAATCATACTAAATCAATGGATTAGAGATAAAGACTCCATGGGGCAGAAGAGTAGAATATTGCAATTGGCTTTGCTTCCTTGGTTTCTTATTATTTTGTTTCTCGTTCAATCGAAAGCTGCTATTTTAACAGCTGGGTTTTTAGCAATATTAGCGGTGTTTGATGTTGTGGTATTTCGGAAGAACATTAAAAAAGGCATAAGTATATTTCTCAGTTTTGTCCTCATATATTTAGTAGCTATTGTTATTATCCCTAAAAGCTCTGATCGTTTTGATTCTGCTACTCAAACTATAGAACAAAGGGGGGAGGTTGATAATACCAAAGAATCAACTGCTGCTAGATTAAGCCTATGGAAAATAGCCTTTAAAACAATCATAAAACAACCCTTATTAGGTGTTGGAACGGGAGATGTAGAAACAGTATATAATGAGGAATTAAAGAAAGAGGGTTTTCTGAAAGATGGTGAAATGACTTATAATTCGCATTCTCAGTATTTGCAAACAGCTATTGCTCTTGGCATTTTTGGTTTGTTGGTATTGCTAGCCAATGTTATATTCCCTTTTGTAATAGGGTTTAAGGAACGGAATCTTCTTTATATGGGTTTAGCTGTAACCGTGGCATTCAATATTTTGGTAGAGAGTATGTTGGAGCGGCAAGCTGGGGTAATGTTTTTTACTTTCTTTAATAGTTTTATTTTCTTTGTTCTCATGAGAACAAAAGAAAGGTAAGCAATTATTCAGAAATAATATCTATAAACTTCTTTGCGAGGAAACGATAATCGTGATGCTGTTCTGCAAAGCGTCTACCATTCTTTCCCAATTTTAATAAGTCTGTTTCTGGGAGCTGAATAAGATGGGCTACTGCCTTCACTATAGCAGCTGAATCTTCTGGTTGAATACTAATGCCACATTGGGCATCTTCAACCATATTGTTACCAGCGTCAATAGACTGAATTACAGGTTTGGCAGCCATCATATAATCAATCATCTTATTAGGACTAATTCCAAAACGGAATAAGGGTTGATATTTTAACCCGATAAATAAGAAATCGAATAACGATAATAGCTCTGGAATCTCATTCTTAGTGACGCTGTCAAGAATGAAGCAATTTGAAAGATTTTCTTTTTCAATTCTGCGCTCTAAAACTTCTTTCTCAGGCCCTTTTCCTACAATAACAACAGCTACAGAAGAGTCTATTTTATGGCAAGCATCTAACAAAGTATCCAAAGCATTTGCTAAACCCAAAGTTCCGGTGTAAGCCAGTATTTTGGAAAATTTTGTTTTAATTTCGGTAATACTCTTTCGGGTTTTAGGATTTAACTTCTGTCTCTTATTCCAGTTTTCAACTGAAAAACCATTGGGAACGTAATGCCATTTCTTTAAATCCAATCCTCTCGATTTCATATAATCTTGAGTTTTGGGAAGCATGGAGATGATGATGTCGGAATGTCTATATGCAAAGTCTTCAGCATGTTGCATGGCCATAATGAAAGGATGTTTTCTTGACATTCCTCCTAGTTCTATGGGGGATAAAGGCCATAAGTCGTGAACCTCATAAGCATATTTGGCTTTGGCTAATTTGGCTATTCTTCTGGCGGCATAATTATCAGAAGTGTAAGTGGAGCTGGCAATTACTATATCGGGTTGATATTGTTTTGAAATTTGTTTAGAGCGAGAGTATATTTTTCTTACAAAATCAAAAATATTTAAAACACGTTTAACTCCATTTCCTTCATAAGGTCTTGTCTTTACCCAAACATACCTTATCCCATCTAAAATAACTTCCTCAAAATCTTTTTTTACTTCTGGTTGATGTGCTCTAATATGAGATTGGTTAGATGCTAGAATAGTTACGTCATGCCCCATAGCAATCCATTCTTTAGCCATGAAATATGGTCTAAATTCCATTCCTAAATCTGGAGTTCCAGCATAATGATTGATCACAAGAATATTCATTAAATATGATTTTGCGGCAAATATCGGATATTATTTGCTTTGCACCATGATTTAGGAATTTGGAATCTATTTTATAGTGATTCTCTATTTTAAAAACTTTATAGTTAGTGGATATTTATATGGATCCCCATTCATCACTTTTATAGTATTAAGTATGATAATTGCAGTACTAAACAAGCCTATGAGTGGTAATAAAACTACTCCAATCACAGCCATGACTAGAACCAAAGAACCTAATAAATATATGAGCAAACTCAATTGAAAATTCATGACATCTCTAAAGTGACTCTGCATTTCTGGAATTTCAGGTTTTTTCCAGATAAATAGAATAAGAGGAGGGAAAATCATAACAAACAGACCGCTCAAATGTAGAAGTGCCAACCACTGAGTATGGTCTACAGGTGAAGCATTCTGCTTTTCTTTTTCTACGATTTCACTCGTGAACTCTTCCAAAGCTACATCTAATGCTTCTGCCAATAGATTTAATGTATAAGTCCTAGGATCTACTTCACCATTTTCAATCCTCTGAATGGTACGAACACTCAATTTCGTTTTCTCAGCTAAATCTTCTTGAGTATAGCCTTTTAATAATCTTAATTCTTTGATTTTTTGTCCTATCATTTCCATATCGTTTTTTGAGGACAAATGTATCCCCAAATCACCCGACCAAGTTAGCTATTTCACCCGACATTCACCCGACATTTGTAATTATTTCTTTATTTGATAAGGATTGTAGACAAATTTGTCTAGCGGAGTTTGAAATTGAAAAGGATTGCTGTTAATTGGTCTCTGGATGAAAATTTTATGTTGTTGTACTTAGTCAGAAAAATAAAGGTTGAGTCTGTCGTGTGACAAAAGGCTTGCGAACTATTTTAAATCTGAAGCTCCGGTTGATATCATTAAGATGACTGGTTCAAAATGGAAGTATACCGATTTATAGGTTTCTTATTAGTTCAGAATCAATACTGTCCAAAAGAAGTTCTGTATTAAAAAAGATTCTTCACTTCATTTCATTACGCTCAGATGACAGGGTGTTAGAATTTGACAGGAAGGAAGAAGGGCTTTGCTTTTGGCATTGAAAAATGCAAAGCCCTTCTTCCTTATGAGTTGCCAAAACACCTGTCATTCCGATGCGTAGCGAGGAATCTTTAATAATAATTAGGACGCTAATGGTTCAGAATCTATATTGTGCTTGCAAGAAAACTACAATTATACGATGGCTTGGATAAGAAATCTTCGAGAACAAGGCTTGTGAGTCTTAGTTGTCAAGTGTTTACTTTCGTAAATGATTGGCAAATAAGATGAGCATAACGAAGTTATCGGAGATTTCTTGAAAAGACTATACGATTTCTTTTCCAAATGGCGTTAGGGCCAAACCAGCCATCTTAAAATGCTGACGAGCAAATGGAATTCCAATGATAGTAATGGCCAATAATATTCCGAAACATAAATGAGTGAGAGCAATCCAAATACCTCCAATAAAAATCCAAATAATATTAAAAAGAGTATATAAACAGCCTCCAGATGAAGGAGTACTTCTAACCTCGCTTCCAAAAGGCCAAAGTGCCAATATTCCAAGTTTCATGGTTTGTATGCCAAATGGAATGCCAATAATAGTAATCATCATTAATAAAGATGAAACAAAATATTGAATGGCAACAAGCAATCCACCAAAAATTAGCCAAATAAGGTTTCCAAGAAAGTTCATATTTATTGTTTTATCCTTTAGAGTTAAAATATTCAAATTGGTTACAAAGTACCGGAATTTTGAATTCCTGGGCAATAAAAAGAAGAATATTTCCACTATCTTTGAATTCTCTATTTAATATTCAAGTCACAATCAAATCACTATAATGAAACACACTAACTCTATTTTATTATTCGTTTTTTCAGTTTTGCTGGGATTTCAATCCATGGCAGGACCTGGCGATACTATCATGATACAAACCATCGAATATGAAGGCTTTCCACCGGGTTCTGGTTGGTTGGCACCTCGAGAAGGATATTTTGATTTTTCTGCTGTTGATGATAAAGAATTTTCTAAAGTATTTGTCCATTATAATTTGAAATGTGATGATTCGCAAAATCCAGCTTGTGGGGAGTGGGATTATTTGTCTTATCTCAAAGTGATGGAACATACTGGAATAGGCTATCATCCTAGTTATATCGTTGGAGGGCAAGGCGGATTAACTCCTGCTACCTTTGATTATATGAATGAAGTCTCTTGGAAATATCAATCCAGATTTGAAAATGAAATCGTTTTTAATAGTTCTAGTCAATCGGAATATGAACTAGGTACAGGCTCTTCAAATTTATCTCATCCGTTTAACGCTGCAGAATCCGATTCCAGAGCTTTTTACCTGTTTAGAGCCGATGAATTAAGTGCGTCTGGATTAACTGTTGGAGAAATTACAGGCATACAATTTAATGTGAATAGCCTTGGAGATGCCATGCAAAGAGTGAATATTAGAATCAAAGCGACTTCTGATAATGAACTCAGTGGATATGTAGAGGATACTGATTTTACGACGGTTTATGCTAAGAATTCAGAAATTACAGAAACGGGTTGGGTGAATTTTGATTTCACTGATTTTTTCACGTGGGATGGTAGTTCTAATATGATAGTGGATATCAATTTTGCTTCTCCAAATGGGAATACAGCAACTACGGTTAAGGGTTCCACTTTGGCATGGAATTGTACACTACTATCCTCTCACGATGACTATTGTTTTAATTTTAATGGCCCCGATTTAGTAAGTGCTCCGGTTGATAATCTAACTGATTTAGAAGAAGAGGTTACCATTTCTTTTTGGCAGTTTGGTGGCCCAGAACAGCCTCAAAGTGATGGTATTTTTGAAGCCAAAGATGCAAATGGAGCACGAATTTTAAATATACATCTTCCTTGGAGTGATGGTCGTGTTTATTGGGATGCTGGAACTGCTGCACATTATGATAGAATTGATAAAACAGCAGATAATGCTGAGCAATATAGAGGTAAATGGAACCATTGGGCTTTCACTAAAAAAGCCGCTCTAGGCCAAATGAAAATCTTTTTGAATGGCGAGCTCTGGCATTCTAGTACTGGTAAATTCATGACTATTGGCGCAATTGATACCCTTTTAATTGGAAAGAATATTGGAGGGAGTTATTATGATGGAAAAATAGATGAAGTTCAGGTTTGGTCTAAGTCTCTAGAGGAGGAAACCATTGCTGCTTGGATGTATAAAGATATTGATGCTTCACATCCTGATTATGAATTCTTAAAAATTTATTATCAGTTTGATGAGTTAGATGGATTACAAACTTCTGATGTGATGAATAGTGAAGCTGCAACGGTGCAAGGAGTTCCTGATGTAGTAGATTATAATGGTCAACGAGTAAAGGATTTTACCAGCTCACAAGAACGACCTCAAGTGAAGTTTAATCGTAACTCTTCGGATTATACCATCACTACTAATTTAGTAATTGATTCATTCCCTCAAGGACAAACACAATTAACTACTTATATTCAAGAATCAGCAGGTGCAACACCTGTAGTTGACGAAGAATTATTTGTTTATCCAGCCTATTATAATCATTATCAATATGATGAGAATGGTATAGCAACAGATTCTTCAATGGTAGAGCCAGATGTTGAATTAACATTAGAAATGATTGAATATAACACAAGCGAACCAGGTGTTGAGATATTAATTCCTTGGGAAATTGGCAGGTTTATTACTCCTTATGGAAATAACCTATCATTAGGTGCCGATGGGTGGACTTGGGTTTATGACGTAACCGATTTTCAGCATTTATTACAAGGAGATAATGTACATATCAGTGCAGGGAATTTCCAAGAATTATTGGACATGAAATTTTATTTTGTTGAAGGAACACCACCAAGAGATGTTTTAGAAACCAAGAAATTGTATTCTAAGAATGTTTCTTTAAGCAATTTTGATAATGTAATTATCGATACTGCTGTAGAGTTACTTCCGGAAGCCAAAATGTTTACTTTTAAAACCACGGTTACAGGTCATGGTTTTGGCAGCGGTGCCAACTGTGGTGAGTTTTGTTCAAATGTTCACTCCGTTCATGTAAATGGAAATGAAGAATACAGTTGGGATATCATTCAAGAATGTGGTGAAAATGCTTTATATCCACAAGGTGGAACATGGTTCTATGATAGAGCGGGTTGGTGTCCTGGAATGGCCGGCAAACAACAAAACTTTGATATTACTCCATTTGTAAATGTAGGAGTTGATACGGAAGTAAATGTAGATTATAATATTGAAGAAGACCCTTATGGAAACTATGTGACAGAAATTTTCTTTGTGAGCTATGATGAACCAAATTTTGCCAACGATGCCAGCATCGAAGAAATCATAGCACCTAATAAGTTCAAAGAAAATGGTCGTTTCAATCCTATTTGTGGAAATCCAATCATCCGTATTAAAAATACAGGAGCAGAGAATTTAACTACTCTAAACATTACATATGGAATTGAAGGAATGACTGAGTACAACTATACTTGGGAAGGAAGCTTAGAGTTCTTGCAAGAAGAAATTGTAGAACTGCCAACAGTTGACAGAGATGAATTCTTTGGAGCATCAAATAAAAGATTCAATGTAACTATTTCAAGCGAAGTGGATGAATACGAACATAATAATATCAATACCTCAACTTTTGAAGTGGTTGATGAATATGCTCAACAAATTATCATTGAGTTCAAAACCAATACTCGCCCATTCGAAAACAGCTACGAAGTTCATGACATGGATGGCAATATTGTTTATTATAGAACGCAGTTCGAAGCCAGTACTATTCATTATGATACTTTAAACCTTGACCTGGGTTGTTATAAATACATTGCTTATGATACTGGTGGGGATGGAATGTATAATTGGCCTTCGAATCACGGAACTGGGCATATTAAATTAAGAACCATGGATGGTTCATTGGTCGCCAATCTCGAAAGTTGGTTTGGTGAGTTTATTTCTCATGAATTTGTAAATACTGCTTATCCTGTAAGAATTGATGACAGAGAAAAACTAACTTTCAATATCTATCCAAATCCATCGGATGGATTATTCAATATTGAATTGATGACCAATCCTGGTGATTATCAGGTTCATATTTATTCCCCGGCAGGTGCTTTGGTGTATGAGACTAATATTAATAGTCAATCTCCAGGGACTTATCAACTCAATTTATCTGATCTCGATAATGGTTTATACCTAATCAATGTGACTTCAGGTGACTTTAATATGTTTAAGAAAATTATAATTGAGAAATAATAAATCGATTGAGGTGTTCAATTATTTACTTAACTTAATGGTATTTAGTTCGATACGTTATAAGTTTGTTTTCTAATAAATTGTAGAGCTAATTGTTTTTGAGCATTCTTTTTTCGCTCCCCTTGGGGCTGGGGAAAACGGAAAAAGATTACATATCATGATGTTAGGTATTTATTTTCTAGTTTAGAATAAGTACTTATCTAAACACCTCAATATATCGATTTGATATTAAAAATCCTTAGTTGTGAATTCAGCTAGGGATTTTTTTAAATGTTGGCATGGGTTTTTCCCCATGGATTATTTGTAATTTTGTTTCATAATAAGGAATATGAGAAAAGAAAAAGATTTTTTAGGTGAAGTAGAAATTGAAGACAAATATCTATATGGAATTCACTCGGTTAGAGCTCGTCAGAACTTCCCGAATCAAAGCGCTTTCCATCAGGAATGGTACCAGGCAGTTGGTGAAGTAAAACGGGCCTGCTATCAAACTTATAAAAACTTTAAAAAATTAGTTTTAAAAGGAATTCCCACTACTGATTTACCTATTCATTTTATGGGAGATTCCTCCATTGAATCTCTGCAAAAAGCAGCTGAAGAAGTTGCTCTGGGCAAACATTTCGATCACTTTATTATTCCTGCTGTTCAAGGTGGTGCTGGCACTAGTATTAATTTAAATGTAAATGAAATTATTGCCAATAGGGCTTTACAAATAATGAATCATCAAACAGGTGATTATTCGACAATTGATCCTATTGAACAAGCTAATATATATCAATCTACCAACGATGTCATTCCAACAGCATTAAAGGTAAGTCTCATGAAATTGTTGAAAAAATTAGAGGAGGCCATCAATAAAAGTAGGAAAGCAATGGAAGGAGTAGAGAACGAGTTTAGAAGTATTCCTCGCTTGGGTTATACTCAGCTTCAAGAGGCTGTCCCTTCCACCTATGGTCGTCTTTTCTCTTCTTATAGCGATGCATTGAGTCGTGATTGGTGGAGGGTTAGCAAATCATGGGAAAGAATTAAAGTTGTAAATTTAGGTGGTGGGGCTATTGGTACTGGGGTATCTGTTCCTCGATATTTTATTATGGAAGTCGTCCAGCAATTAAAAGATTTAACCAAGCTTCCCATCAGCCGAGGTGAAAACCTCGGAGATGCCACCTCTAATCTTGATTCATATGTGGAGGTGAGTGCTATTCTTAAAGCTCATGCTGTGAATTTAGAGAAGATGGCAAACGATATGCGCCTCCTAGCTTCAGATATCACTAAGCCTAATTTTAGTATTCCACAACGACAGGTTGGCAGCTCTATAATGCCCGGAAAAGTGAATCCTGTAATTCCTGAGTTTATCATTTCTAGCATGCATCAAGTTTATTGTAATGATATGTTGATAAGTAATCTATCTGCAAAAAGTGACTTTGAGCTCAATGCCTATTTACCGTCGATTGGTAATGCTTTATTAGAGAACCTGAAATTATTAATTGCTGCTAATCAGAGTTTAGAGCAAAACTTGCTTCACGGTATAAAAATTGATACGCAAAACTCGGAGGAGGATTTTTATAAAAGCGCTTCCTTAACTACGGTTTTAAGTCCCTTAATCGGCTATCATAAAGCCGCTGAAATGGCAAAATTGATGAAGCAAAAGCAGACCAGTATTTTTCAAGCCAATCAAGAATTGAACTTACTTGGCGAAGAAAAGCTGAAAGAGATGATGAAACCGGAAAGTTTAACCGCTTTAGGATTCTCCATAAAAGATTTAATGTAATTTCTTAAAGAATAAAGAGTGTTGGCTTTTTCTGCTCCCCTGTCTAACTGCTTTAGCCAGGTAGCCTTTAGGGTAAGGGGCAATCAAAAAAAGCTAAAAAGATTTATCATACAATAATATAAGATGTCAAAAGGAAAAGATCAAAAACCACATATAGGTATTTTCGGAAGAAGAAATAATGGTAAGAGTTCGCTTATTAATTGCTTAGCAGATCAAGATATTGCCATAGTTAGCGATGTAGCCGGAACGACTACAGATCCAGTTAAGAAATCCATGGAAATTGATGGCATTGGCCCAGTGGTTTTGGTAGATACTGCTGGAATTGATGATACTGGAGATTTAGGGAAGCAAAGAATAAAGAAAAGTATGCAGACCATTCCCAATATGGATTTGGCTGTGCTTGTGATTACCAATAATGCTTGGGATGCTTTTGAGGAGGATTTAGTCAATAAATTTCAGAAGAAGGATGTTAATTTTATAGTGGTTCATAATAAAACGGATCAATATCCCATTTCTGATGCATTTTTAAAAGAAACAGAAGCACGAGTAGGTGGAAACCTAATCCCATTTAGCTGCTTAAAGGCCGATAATTTGGAACGATTGATAGAAGAAATGCGGAAGAATATTCCAGAATCCGCTTATCAATCGAATACCTTAATTGGAGATTTAATTTCGGCTGGTGATACTGTATTATTGGTCACACCTATTGATGATGAAGCTCCAGAAGGGCGTTTGATTCTTCCTCAAGTTCAGTTGATTAGAGATATTTTGGATAATGATGCTGTGGCAGTAGTATTAAAAGAGCGAGAGCTAGACGAGCACATCAGTAAAATGAGTCCGAAGCCAGCACTAGTGGTAACAGATAGTCAGGTGTTCTTGAAAGTGGATGGTTCGGTGCCAAATGATATTCCCATGACCAGCTTTAGTATTGTTTTAGCGAGGCAAAAAGGAAACTTTGAGCATTATTTAAAAGGAACTTATCAGCTCGGTGAATTAAAAGATGGAGATAAGATTCTTCTTTTAGAATCTTGCACCCATCACGTATCCTGTGATGATATTGGTCGAGTGAAAATCCCTCGCTGGCTCGATCAGTTTAGTGGCAAGAAATTAGAGTATACCGTGGTTTCTGGTTTAGATCAGGTGCCAGGAGAAATTACAGATTATGCCATTGTCATACAATGTGGAGGTTGTGTCATCACTAAAAAACAAGTTCATAATAGATTAATGCCAGCCATTGAAGCAGGAGTTCCAGTAACTAATTATGGAATGGCCATAGCTTTTGTGCAAGGCATTTATCATAGGGCTATTCTGCCTTTCACCAAAGAGGATAGGGATAATTCTATTTATTTGTAATATTCCTCATTCCTAATAATTATTGTTAAAATTATTTTTAAACTTGATATTACAATATTACGTACATATATTTGTACAAAATATTGTAATATGTTAACAGCAACTATATCGGATTTCCGGAAAGACATTAAGAAATATCTTGATCGAGTCACTCAGAATTTTGAAACCCTAATTATTAATAGAGGAAAAGATAGCGGAGTTGTAGTTTTGTCTTTGGATGAGTATAATGCTTTAACAACGACTCAACATGAAATGTCTTCTGCAAGTAATGAGAAAAGATTAGACGCTGCCATTCAGAAAATGAAAGTTGGCGATTCTTTTGAAAAAGAAATTCTTGAACCTTGATTTCCAACATTTATAAACTATGAAGTATATATTTGTTGATGAGTCATGGGAAGATTATTTATATTGGCAGAAGTATGACAAAAAGAACCTCAAAAAAATAAATGAACTTATAAAGGCAATCGCTCGTCACCCATTTTCTGGCAAGGGAAAACCAGAACCTTTAAAACATAAGTATAAGGGGTATTGGTCAAGAAGAATTGATGGAGAACACCGATTGATTTATCAAGTAAAGGATGAAGAAATCAGGATTTTAAAATGCAGATTTCATTACGATTAATTCATCTCACTCTAAATTTAAATATATCACTTAGTTTGAAGAGTACTTAAAACTCAAAAACATCATGAAAAACATCATCATAACAGGAGCCAGTAGAGGTATTGGAAAAGCTGCAGCATTAAAACTTGCTCAAGAGGAAAATATAAGGATTTTAGTAATTGCTCGTTCAGCTGAGAAACTAGAGGAGCTGAAAGATGAAGTTCCTGCTGGTGCTGAATTACTCATCTACCCATTCGACTTGAACAATGGTGAGTATGAAAAACTAAAGCAATTTATTGGTGAGAACTTTAATTCGGTAGACCTCCTCATTAATAATGCCGGAAGTTTAGTCGTGAAGCCTTTTATGGAGATGACGGAGGATGACTTCGATCTTCAATTTCAGATCAATGCCAAAAGCGTTTTTCATTTATCAAAAATTTGTATTCCATTAATGCCCAAAGGGAGCCATATTGTTAATATTAGTAGTATGGGAGGATTCCAAGGAAGTATGAAGTTTCCAGGTTTGAGTTTGTACTCTGCTAGTAAAGGAGCGGTGAGTATTTTAACAGAAAGTCTAGCAGCAGAATTAGTAGAACAAGGGATTTCAGTAAATGCTTTGGCTTTTGGTGCGGTAGATACCGATATGTTGCGTTCTGCTTTCCCTGATTATCAGGCACCACTCAACGCTACTGAAATGGGAGAATACCTTGCTGATTTCGCACTCACCAAAGCCAAATTCTATAATGGAAAAGTTTTGCCAGTTAGTGTGAGTACTCCATAGTTTGTGGGACAAATACTTATTTTAAATACCAAAGCTAACACGGATTTGCAATCTGTGTGATTTAAACACATCCCTTAATGTTAATATTTTCGCACGGAAAACATTTCCGCGCTAGCATTATACCTATAGATTAAACTATTTTCTTCTAAATATAGCTTTTTAACAAAGTATGCGTTTGCCCTGTTTTAAATACTTGATCGTTTCTTTTAACGAGTAAAAATACATGTTTGAATGATTTAATAGTTAACTCTGTTTTATTTATTCTATCATTCTAACATTCATTCATTAAATAATCTAAAAACTTGTATTTCATTTGATGACAATAATTGCTATAAATCCTCTGTAAAGTGTAATTTTAATTTCTTTCTCTCCCTTTCCCCAAAAATGACTAATTTAGCTATTCACCCAAAAAGCATTTGTTATGAAATTTTTACGAATCTTATTTATCCTATTAATTACTGCATTTGTGGTCATACAATTTGTTGGGATCGAAAAAACAAATCCCGAATTCGATTCCTCTTCCGATTTTATCGTGATGGAGAATCCTCCAGAAGATGTGGCACAAATGCTTCGCTCGTCTTGTTACGACTGTCATTCCAATGAAACGATTTGGCCTTGGTATTCGAATATTGCACCAGTGAGTTGGATGTTAGAAGAACATGTAGAGGATGGTCGTGACAATATAAATCTGAACTTCTGGGGAGAGATAGACCTAGAAGATAGAGCTTATGTTATTGAAGAGATGATAGAAGAGATGGAAGAAGGAGAAATGCCTATTCCAGGTTATTTAATCACGCATTCTAATGCTAAATTAAGTGATGCTCAAAAAGAAAAATTATTTGCTTGGTTAAGGTCTAAACAATAAAATTGTAAACAAAAATGGTGCTATTTGTTTTCTTTGAATCGGTAGCTTGGGACTGGATTTCCATTATTGCAGTGGTAATTGCTTATGTTTTTGTGATCTATTTGGTAGCAAAAACATTATTACAAAATAGGAATCCAGTTTCTACCTTAAGTTGGATTATGGTCTTGGTCATGATTCCTTTCTTGGGACTCATCCTCTATTTTTTGTTTGGGCAGAAAGCCACTAAAAGATGGGTTTTCAAACGTATGCGAAACAAGGAAATTATTCAGATGAGTGAGATTAGTGAAACCCAGCTCAAAGCTTTAGAAAATATCGATTTGGTAGAAGATAGGTATTTAAATGAGTTTCATAAGCTCATGTCCATGCTCCTCAAAAACAACAGCTCTTTTCTTTCCTCCAATAACCATATTCAGTTATATCATAATGGAAAAGACGTATATCGCTCCATTTATCAAGACTTAAAAGCGGCAAAAAAATTCATACATGTACAATATTACATTTTAGAGGATGGTGAAGTCGCAGAGAAAGTGACCAAGATATTAGTTGAAAAGAGCAAACAAGGACTAGAAGTAGTTTTGCTTCTCGATGGACTTGGAAGCCGTAAGCTTAGCGATAGCTATCTCAATAGAATGAAAGAGAATGGGGTGGAGGTTTTGTTGTTTCGCCCAGTTCGATTTCCTAATTTGGCCAATAAAATCAATAATAGAAACCATAGAAAAATTGTGGTGATTGATGGTGATATTGGCTATACAGGTGGAATAAATTTGGCAGATAAATACTTGGTAGATTATGGTGAGGAAGGTTTTTGGAGAGATACGCATCTTCGAATTCATGGGGATTCGGTAAAGATGTTGGAAGCCATATTCTTAGTGGATAGGTTTTCTTTAACCAAACATGTTTACGATGATTTAGAACCCTATTTCCCTGCGGTGGGAACTCCTCCAGGAAGTCATATACAAATTGCCAGTAGCAGTCCAGAGAGTGGAAGTGCTAATATTCATCACGCTTTCTTTACGGCCATTAATACCGCTAAGAAATCCATACGTTTGGTGAGTCCCTATTTTATTCCTGATGAATCTTTGTTGATGGCTTTAAAGACGGCTGCTTCCGGTGGAGTCAAAGTAGAAATCATCCTCCCCGGAATTGTGGATTCCTATTTTGTGCAATACTCTGCTCGTTCCTATGTGCAGCAATTATTATATCATGATATTCATGTTTATTTCTATGAAAAAGGCTTTGTTCATGCAAAGATTCTTTTGATTGACGACTTGCTAAGCATCATTGGAACCGCCAATTTCGATTACAGAAGCTTCTATCAAAATTTCGAAATCAGCGCCCTTATTTATGATCAGGCTTCTACTCTGGAGCTCATTGAACAATTTGAGAAAGACAAGTCCGATTCTGAAAAACTTAACCTCAGAGCATGGAAAAGAAGACCGATGAAGAACAAAGTCTTTGAATCTTTCGCTCGGTTATATGCTCCTCTCATATAAAAGAATAGGTATTTCAAAATAGGTTAAAAAACCTTTAATCCACTCTAGGCTTTATTGCTTTTACTATTTTTGCCAAAAACACAAAATAAACTCATTTGAAACTAAGAAACACACTCTTATTTATTTTAGGGATCATCATCATCTTTGCCTTGCTCTGGTTTTTTCTGCCTGCTTTAGCGGAGCCTTTCCTTAACTTTTCAATATTACTATTATTAAGTATCTATGTTTGGTCTGCGATTAATGTGAGGGTAAGAAAACAAGTTCCTATTTTGAAAACCATTTTTGTTTTTTTATTTTGGTTGCCAATGGCATTGGTGGGTATTTCTAGTATTGCCCTCCTCAAGTATAGTTTAGACGATTGGCCTCCTTTTTTGAAGGTATACTTCATTGGTGGATTATTTACCTATATAGTTTCCCTTCTTTTGCCCATTGTTTTCCTGTTTATTTCTGATATAGTGAAGTGGATAGAGATGCTTTTTAAAAAGCAGAATGTAAACAGAACAGATAATATAAAAGGGAATGAAGTTACAAGAAGAAAGTTCATAGTTAATACAGGATTATCACTTGGTGGTATTGCTCTTGGAACCATGGGATTTGGTATGATTCATGGGAATTATAATTTCAAGATATGGCGTCATCAACTGAAAGTCTCTAGAGCTTCACAAGCCTTAAAAGGATTAAGAATTGTGCAGATTTCTGATTTCCATTTGGGAACTTGGGTGAGTAAAACGCCTTTAGAGGAGGCTGTTAAATATATTAATGGCTTACAAGCAGATTTGATTTTCTTCACAGGAGATTTGGTGAATTCTCAAACTGCTGAAGCTTTTCCATTTCAAGAGGAATTGAGCAAAATGAAAGCAAAATTAGGTGTTTATGCTTCTTTAGGAAATCATGATTACGGTCATTATCATAAATGGGCTGATCAAGCGGAAGAAGAAAAAAACTGGTCAGATTTATTGGAGTTTTACGAGAATATGGATTGGAAGCTTTTGAGAAATGAAAGTGAAACTTTGGAGATTCAAGGTAGTGTTCTTAATGTGATAGGTGTGGAGAATTGGAGTAAGAATCCTCGATTTCCTCGCATAGGAGATTTGGATGAAGCCATTAAAAGTAACCCTAATGCGGAGCTCAATTTACTCCTTAGTCACGATCCTACCCATTGGAGCGAGATAGTAATTCATTCAGAAACGCCTATAGATATTACTTTCAGTGGACATACCCATGGCTTTCAATTTGGAATAGAATCGAGCCTTTTTAGATGGAGTCCGGCACAATATGTTTATAAGCATTGGGCAGGAATTTATCAGAATAAGGAATCAGAAATCTATCTAAATGTAAACCGAGGAATTGGTGCCATCGGCTTCCCAGGCCGTGTTGGAATCAAGCCGGAAATCACTTTGGTTGAAATAGCTTAATCTTTGGTTTCTTATCATAAGTAATTATACCTAGGTTCTTTAATGATGGAACTGGTGAGATGACCTAGTCTATCATACTAAATCCAATCTTATCTTTGTATCAGTAATTAATAATATAAATAGGAGGATATTATGAAAAATTTAATTTTAGAAAACGAAAAATTCTGGTTCGCAATTTATACTGTATTCGTTACACTCATTTTATTAACATTTAACTACTTTGGAGTTCTGTAAACTCAATATATAATACCAAATATGTGGTGAATCATTAGTTTGGTACCTCTTAAAAGCTCGGAATGAAAATTTCGGGCTTTTTTTAATGACTTTAGTATTGTTTGTGTGTGATATTAATCCGTTTTATCCTGTTTTGTGATTTTTATAACCCCTCTATCTCTGCCTATGAAGTTTATCAGTAATTACACCTAAGTCTAATATGCCATAGTAATGGTGAGACCTCCAGTTTTTTAAAGGATAGTAATTCAGATATTTGCAGTACAAACAAACAAAGGAGGTGATATGAAAACGTTAGCAATTAGTAATCGAGTTTGGGCTATAATAAGCACAGTGGTAATAGCGAAATTATGGATAGTTGGAGCAAGTATGGTAGGAACAATGGCTTTACTTCTCTCCAGAAACTACGGCATTATTTAATACCAAACACTTCATGCCAACCATAATTATTAAACGAGCAATAAACCATATTATAATTAAATCTACCAAGATTTAATCCTCAGAATTATCGAGAGAATGACATACATTATTTATTTCGAAATGCGATGAAGTAAGGCCTGGAATTTTTTCTTGGCCTTTTTTAGTGTATTATAATTCCTATTGCTAATAGGAATTAAACTCTAACTAGGCTTTTTATCTTTTATAATTTTATCTTCTCATGCTTTTTCCGACATTTGTAAAAATTCCGATTTTATGTTCACCGATGAATATTATATGAAAATGGCTTTTCAACAAGCCCAATTGGCTTTTGATAAGGATGAAGTGCCTGTTGGTGCTATCATTGTCTTCAGAGACCGAGTGATTGCAAAAGCCCATAACCTTACCGAAACTCTAAACGATGTCACTGCCCATGCCGAGATGCAAGCCATCACTGCTGCGGCAAATACTTTGGGTGGGAAGTATTTAAATGAGTGTAGCCTCTATGTAACCTTGGAACCATGTGTGATGTGTGCTGGAGGTTCCGCTTGGGCACAAATGGGGAAAGTGGTTTTTGGCGCCTATGACCAAAAGAAAGGTTTTTCTAAGTATCAAGAATCCATTCTTCATCCCAAAACAGAAGTGATAGGAGGTGTGATGGAATTGGAGTGTGGACAATTGATGACAGAATTTTTCAGCAAAAAAAGATAGAATGGATAAAGGGTTCAAAGGTTTTGGGAGTCTCAAGAAAACGGAATTAACCTCTATTTCCATTTTCTTATTGGTATCTTTATACCTTGCTATTCGAGCCTTTATGGTTCCATTGGTTCATGATGAAGTGGCCACCTTTTTTTATTATGTTCAGAAAGGTGTGTTTCTTCCTCCTCATGCTCATTGGGATGCCAATAATCATCTGCTGAATTCACTATTAAGCTATTTTAGCTATTCCTTTTTTGGTTCCTCAGAGTTTTCCTTGCGGCTTTCTAATCTTATATTTTTCCCCGTTTTTTTCTTCTTTGTATACAGAATCTCCAATCTATTAAGGAATCCTGTTTTGAAATGGACCTTTTTCATCACTTTTATATTTGCTCATAATTTTATAGAATATTTTGCTTTATCCAGAGGGTATGGAATGTCCATGGCTTTGCTTTTTGCCTCTATTTATTATGTTTTTCAGGTATTTAAAAAAGGTGAACTTAAGTATTATATTTTTAGTACTTTATTTATCAGTCTTGCCATTTCCGCTAATCTAACCCTTGTAAACACAGGTATCCTCATCTCAAGTATTTTGGGGTTTCATATTATTTTAAATTATAAAGAAAACCAACTCCATCATTCCATAAAAGCGATTATTATCATATTAGTTTCAGGGATTATCCCATTAATATTGGCTGGAAAACTATTACTCCAGTTCAAAGCAAAAGGGCTTTTGTATTATGGTACTTTAGATGGTTTTTGGGAGCTTACGGTTCGTTCATTGGTGAAGCTAATCCTTGGCCAAGAAAGTTGGATGGCTGAAGTGATTATCGCTTTCTTTAGTTTAGCTATTATAATCTTATTTTTATATCGAATTTTCAAAAGTCCGAGTTTGAAAGAGCTCTGGAAAGTAGAGTTTATCTTTTTATATCTCCTCGTTGGGAATTTTGCAGCAGTGATGATCATGTCCTATTTATTGCAAGTGAATTTCCCAGAAGATAGAACGGGTTTGTATTTCTTTCCATTTTTTATGGGAAGTTTGATTTTTCTATGGGATTCAGTATGGGAAAGAATGAATCATTATGTGAGGTTTTTGCTGATGTTGCCTTTTTTGTTTTTCCCAATTCATTTTTTGATGAGTTTAAATATCAGCCATTCTTCTTTTTGGAGAAAGGAGCTTATTCCTCAACGTTTCTATGATGCAATTCTTGAAGGCAAAAATATAATTGGTGAAAACCCAAGTATTGGGGCTTATCAGATAAGAACCCTATGCTTTGCCTATCAGAATTATAGTCATGGTGGGCTGCTAAATCAAATACAGTCCTCTCATTATCCCGAATTAATTTCTGATTTTCAGATTGTAGATTTGAGCAAGCATGAGGAGTGGCTCACGTATTATGATCTATTAGGTACAGAGCCTATATCTAATTTATCACTACTCAAAAGGAAAGCTAAGCTTGAAGCTAGTTTAATTGCAGAGAAAAGTATATCTAATAAAGGACAAATAGAGAATGCCTTTTATAATATTTATCGAGGAAGCTTTGAGAATATCGATGAAAGCAGTTTGAAAATTAATTTAAAAGTAAAATTAACTACTGAGGAATCCCCTTTTATAGGGCGCATTGTGGCAGAGCTTAGAGATTTGGATAATAAATTATTAGAATATGAATCAATAGCATTAGACTGGAATAGAGGAAACTGGAAAAAAGATAAAAATGAAATGACTGGGAGTTTGTATTTACATCAATTGCCCAAGGGTATTTCTAAAATTGTTGTCTATATTTGGAATGTTGATCAGCGTCCATATATTTTGGAAAGTGTAGATTTTAAAATGGTGCAAATTGAATTGCAAGAGTCCCTTTACTTAGAATACAAAGAATAAGCAGTATCATATGAAACAAGAAAGCTCATTATTAAAGCATATCGAAGCAAAATTTGAAGCGCTTTATCAAAATACCCCAAGACTATTTCTAGCTCCTGGGAGAATAAATATTATAGGAGAACATACCGATTATAATGATGGTTTTGTACTACCAGCAGCTATAGATAAACATATTGCTTTTGCAGTGGCCAAGAACGATTTGAATTGCTTTCGTTTCTATTCCATGGATTTTCATGAATTGGAGGAGGTCAATTGTTTGGAATTGGGTCAAGACATAAAACTATGGGCTCAATATTTAATAGGTGTTTTGGCGCAATTTGAAAAAATAGGAAAGCTTGATTCTGGCTTCGATATGGTTTTTGGGGGTAATATTCCGGTAGGTGCAGGCCTTTCTTCTTCAGCAGCTTTGGAATGTGGCTTGGCTAAGGCTGTGAATGTTTTATCCAATTTGCAATTAAGCGATATCGATTTAGTGAAGTTGGCACAAAAAGCAGAGCATGAATATGCAGGAGTGATGTGTGGAATCATGGATCAATATGCCAGTGTTTTTGGCAAGAAAAACCAGGTTTTTAAACTCGATTGTCGCGATAATACTCACCAATACTTTCCACTTGAACTTCATGACTATGAGCTGCTTTTAATCAATACCAATGTGAAGCATAGTTTGGCCTCCTCCGAGTATAATCTCCGACGAGAAGAATGCGAAAGAGGAGTCCAGTATTTTAAAACTTTCGACTCCAATATTACTGCCCTTCGCAAGGTGAGTTTAGAAATGATAGAAGCGCATGAAGACAAACCAGACCCTGTAAGTTATAAGCGTTCTAAGTATATGGTGGAGGAGATCGCTAGAGTTGGACAAGCCACCCAAGCCTTGGCTAATCATGATCTCAAAACCCTTGGTCAATTACTCTATCAAACTCACGATGGACTTTCTAAATTATACGAAGTAAGTTGCCCAGAGCTCGATTTTCTCGTTGACCTAACACGGCCATTAAACCAAATTCTCGGTAGCCGAATGATGGGCGGTGGATTTGGGGGCTGTACCCTCAACCTCATTAAAAAATCTTTTGTTTCGGAGTTTAAGGAAATAGTAGACATGGCTTATGAAAAACAGTTTTCAAAAAAACCAGATTTTTACGAAGTTCATCTTAGTGATGGAGCTAGAGAAGTGTTTTAATCTATCTATTTTGGTTTAGGATATATAGAGATAAATATTTCTAAATTTGATAGGCCTAAATACTGAAATATACTATCTTTACAGGATTCATTATCAGACAGTAATATAAAACTCATATCATGAAACATGTTCTTTATTCTATCATTATTTCGATTTTTATTACCTCACCTTTTTTTTTATCAGCACAAAAGAATTGCAAAGTTCTAGTATCCGAAATTGATAGCATATACACCGGAAAATGTAAAAAAGGATTGGCAAATGGTAAAGGTACAGCTATAGGAATAGATAGTTATACTGGAAAATTCTCAAAAGGTTATCCTCATGGCCGTGGCACCTATAATTGGGCCAATGGGGATATTTATACTGGAAACTGGAAGGAAGGTAAACGAAGCGGAGCCGGTAAACTTACTCTGAAGTTAGGGGCAACAGATAGTATTATTGACGGCCTATGGGATGATGATAAATATATGGGGGCAAAACCCATTCCACCAAAAGTGATTCATAAGGTAAGTATCGATCGTTATTCATTTAAGAAGACTGGTGGAACAAAAAATAGGGTCTTGATCAATTTTATGCAGAATGGGATGAGAAATACAACTATTACGAACTTTTCCATGAGCACATCAAATGGCATCGAATCGAACCTGGGTCATTCTATAGGATATGATTTTATAGAATTTCCAGTGAGGATACTCGTTAATTATATGACTATGAATAAATTAAAGTCAGAAGAATATCAAGTTATCTTAGAGTTTGAAATTACTGATCCCGGTGATTGGTTATTAGAAATCCATAATTAAATTTCAGCTTTTACGAAATTAAGTATGCTCTAAATGGGTTTGTTTTCTTTGTGAATAACATGTATATTTGTTGTAATAGGAGAGCTTTTTCACTTTTAGGGAGCATAAAATACATTTGTATTTAGTTGAATTTGGGGAGGCTAAAAACACTAAGTTGATGAAGGGCACAAATTTGAAGAACCGATTTTCAAATCATATATATACACCATTACTATTTGTATTGGCTTTTTCTATTGTATTCAGCCTGATTCTTTATGTTGCCTTTGAAAATGAAGAGCAAAAACAAAAGCAAAATACTATTGAGATTGCTGAGATGATAGCTCAATCTGTAGATATCATGCTCAAAGGAAATCTAGATTATATCAATCTTTTGGCTGAGAGAAGTGCTAGCCATGAACTTTCGAAAGACGAATTCCATCAAAGTATTGTAGAGTATATTAAGGTGCATCCTGAGTTTATAATTATCGTTAAAGCAGATAGTAATTTTGTTATCGAGGACATAGCACCATTAGAAGGAAAAGACCATATTATTGGAATGCCGGTTAATATTTCTGAACCAATGAGAGCCTCTCGATTAGCCAAGGAAGAAAGGCGAGCAGTTTATACTTTACCTTTTGAGTCTATTTTATCTCCTCGTACTATTCAGGTTTGGACTCCTGTTTTTAGTAATGATCGGTTTCTCGGTTTATTAGCGGGGGTTTATTCTTGTGATAAAATATTAGAAAATAGTATTCCAGAAAATCTATCAAAAAAAATACGTGTAAGTATTTTAGATGAGAATGATCATATCCTAGCATTTGTTCAAGATGCAGATTTCGAAGGATTAGGCGACTCTCATGATATTAGATTGAAATCTATTCCAAATGGAATGAGTTTAAGAATTGAAATGATTAATCCTTCAGAATATAGTTGGTTGATGATACTCTTGTTTGCTTTAATCATTATTATGGCCATAGGCCTTACTCATAGTTTATACAAGGTTTCTAGGGAGAATAAATTACGAAATCAAGCTCAGAAAATTCTTGAAAAGAATGAGATATACCTAAAGAATCAAAACCAAGAATACGCTACTTTATATGAAAAAAATAAATCTCAAAATGAGAATTTAAGAAATGCTAAGCAGAAAGCGGAGGAAGATAGAGCCTATATCAATATGTTATTTAGTTCCGTCCCTGTAGGCCTAGCTCTTACCTCTCTAGATGGTTCGTTAAAAGAAATTAACGCTGCTTATGCTCAAATTATTGGATATTCAATTGAGGAGACTTTAAAGCTGTCCTACTGGGATATCACTCCTAAGAAATATGAAGCAAATGAACAAGAACAATTAGAGCGTTTAGATAAGAAAGGAGTTTATGGGCCATACGAGAAAGAGTATATTCATAAATCAGGCGCTCTCATTCCTGTCCGCTTGAGTGGAAGGATTATTGAGAAAGAAGGGCGAAAATATATATGGTCCACCGTTGAAGATATTTCAGATAAAGTAGAGGATGAAAGGCGATTGAAAAAACAATATGAGGAATATGCATCATTAAATAAAGAATATAGAGCTCAAAATAAAAGTCTCCTTCAAGCTTTTAATAATCTAGAGGAAAGTGAAATACGTTTTAAAGCTCTACATAATGCATCTTTTGGAGGTATTACTATTCATGATAAGGGAGTCATATTGGAATGTAATAATGGACTTTCTACTATCTCAGGTTTCCCCATAGAAGAATTAATAGGGATGGATGGACTTCTCTTGATTGCAGAGGAGGATAGGGGAAAGGTCATGTCGAATATTCTGGCTGAGATTGAAACATCATATGAAGTTAATGGTTTAAGAAAAAATGGAGATATTTATCCCCTGCGCCTAGAGGCTAGGATGATTCCTTATAAGGGTAGAACTGTTCGTGTTGTTGAGTTTAGAGATATCACGGAGCAGAAAAATATAGAAAATCAATTGCGAATTGCAAAAGAAGATGCCGAGAAGAGCGACCATCTGAAATCAGCATTTTTGGCCAATATGAGTCATGAAATTAGAACGCCTATGAATGGTATCCTTGGGTTCGCAGGTTTGCTGAAAGAGCCAGATCTCACAGGGGAAGAACAACAAGAGTATATTCGGGTTATAGAGAGAAGTGGAGCCAGGATGTTGAATATCATCAATGATATTGTTGATATTTCAAAATTAGAATCTGGTCTAATGGAGTTAAATTTGGCTCCTTCAAGTATTAAAAAACAAATGGAGTACATATATACATTCTTTACTCCAGAGGCCAGTAAAAAAAATATAAAACTGTCCTATTCCCTGAGCCTTGCAACAGAAGAAACCATAATAATAACAGATAGGGAAAAAGTGTTTGCCATTTTAACAAACCTTGTTAAGAATGCTGTAAAATATACCGATTCAGGGAAGATTGAATTTGGTTGTCAGAAAAAAGGTGCATTTATTGAGTTCTATGTTAAAGATACAGGTATTGGAATTCCTCAGGATCGGATTAAAGCTGTTTTTGAAAGATTTATCCAAGCCGATCTATCTGATACTAATAATCAGCAAGGTGCTGGCTTAGGTTTAGCCATTACAAAAGCCTATGTAGAATTATTAGGTGGTGAAATTTGGTTAGAGAGTGAGAAAAACAAAGGATCTACTTTTTATTTCAATATTCCATATGTTCCTTCATGATGCAATGATTAATGCCAATAGGAAATGTGCATTTTTATTGATTTTAACGCTAAGATCATTTTATCAGTTTGTATAATAAGCTTCATAGAAAAATATTATTATTTATCATTTCCAAAAAAAGCTATATTTGCACTATGCATTCAAAAACATAGTGATGTGAGCAAAATGATAAATACACGTTTTAGATATTGGATTGATAAAGGGGAAAAGCCATATTTGGGTTTAGGCCGTGTCCTATTATTAGAAAATATTTTAGAGCATGGTTCTATCACCAAAGGTGCAGCAGCCATAGAAATGTCCTATCGTAAGGCTTGGCAATTGGTAGAAGATATGAATAAACTATCGGAACATCCTTTAGTGGAAAAGCGGTTAGGAGGAAAAAAAGGTGGAGGAGCAGTTGTTACAGAAACCGGAAAAGAAGCCATCAGAAAGTATTACGAGCTGCAAAAGAAGATTGAAGCTTTTATCGCTACACAAACTCAAGAATTTAATATCTAATGAAGAAATTCAGACTCCTATTATTCATTAGTATTTTGTTTTTTACTTCCTGTCAAAAATCGGAGGAGTCGAAATTAAATATTGCGGTTGCTGCCAATATGCAGTTTGCCATGAAAGAGATCATCAAGGAGTTTAAAGAGCAGACGGGTATAGAATGTCAAATGATGACCAGTTCTTCCGGAAAACTCAACGCACAGATAAAAGAGGGAGCTCCCTATCATATATTTGTCTCGGCCAATATGAAATATCCTCAAGATTTATTTGATGCAGGATTCACCACCTCTAACCCCGAGATTTATGCATATGGCAAATTAGTATTATGGTCGATGAAAGAAGGTGTTTTACCCTCAATTGAGTTGTTACAAAAGGTGCAAATAAATCATATTGCAATAGCAAATCCCAAAACGGCACCATATGGAACGGCTGCCAAAGAGGTTTTAATGAATTTGAATTTATACAAAGATTTAGAATCTAAGCTAGTTTATGGAGAAAGTGTTGCCCAATGCAATCAGTTTATTCTGTCTAAATCTGCAGAAATGGGTTTCACTGCAAAATCTGTGGTGTTGTCAATGCATGGTAAGGATCAAGGTCAATGGATAGATGTGGAGGACTCACTATATTCACCTATTACACAAGGAGCGGTTATCATTAAGCAAAATGAAATGCATGCAGAGGCTAAGGAATTTTATGAATTTCTTTTCTCAGATAGAGCAGCTTTGATATTGGAAGGGTTTGGTTATCAGGTGAGTGTAGCTCAGGATTGGTTAGGAATAATTCAAGAATCAAAATTGTCAAGTGAGAAAGACAAGCTCGCTGTATTATTAGAGGAGGCTACAGAATTAACAAAAATAGTGTTGAAAGCAAAGGATTAACTTATGATAAATGAGATTCAAACTATTAAATCATTCACGTATTAAATCATTCCCTCATTGAAAATGAATAATTTAAGAGGAAAAATATCAAAAATAAAAACCCATGGAAATATCTCTCAGGTCAAAGTTGATTTAGGAGAGGTTTGCTTTTGTACGGTGATTATTGAAACTCCAGAAACAGCTTCTTACTTAAAGATAGGAAATCCCATTCAAGTGGTTTTTAAAGAAACTGAAGTTATTATTGGCAAAGGGAATCAGGAGGATAATAGCATTCAAAACAAAGTGGATGGAGTAGTTTTGGATTTTGAGAAAGGTGTGATTTTATCTAAGGTCGTTATTAAAACCGCTATAGGAAATATCTCTTCATTTTTAACCACTGACTCCGCTGAGAAACTCCAATTAGTAAAAGGTACTTCCATTTGTGCCATGATACAAACCACCGAAATCATGTTATCAGAATGATAGATTGGCAACCTTTAATATTGACATTTGAACTGGCCTTGGTCACCACATTATTACTATTGGTGATATCCATACCGCTGTCCTATTGGTTGGCTTATACCAAGTCGCGTATCAAGCCGGTTATTGAAACACTTGTTAGTATGCCATTGGTATTACCCCCTACGGTTTTGGGTTTTTATTTGTTAGTGGCTTTTAGCCCTTCAAATTCTTTTGGTTCTTGGCTAGATGAATATTTAGGTTTGCGATTGATTTTCTCATTCCAAGGCTTGGTAATTGCTTCCATTATCTATAGTTTGCCGTTTATGATTCATCCTATTCAGGCAGGATTTTCAAGTTTACCCTCCTCAATTTCAGAGGCTAGTTATGTGCTTGGGAAATCGAAAATGACAACCCTTTTTAAAGTATTATTACCTAATATTAAAACCTCATTACTAACAGGAATTGTTTTGGCATTTGCCCATACTATTGGAGAATTTGGTGTAGTGTTAATGATTGGAGGAAATATCCCAGGGAAGACTAAAGTAGCGTCTATTGCCATTTACGATGAGGTAGAAGCCTTAAATTATGTCGCGGCCAATTCCTATTCCTTGATATTATTTGCTATCACTTTTTGTATTCTCCTGATGGTTTATTTGGTGAATGGCGGTTACCTAAAGAGATTTATCCAATAATAGTTGCAAAGAAAGAGAAATGATAAAAATAAACCTGCAAAAACAGCTCAATGCAGCTAATGGCTTTCTCCAAATAAATGTGGATATGGAAATAGAGAAAGGTCAACTAGTAACCATATATGGGGAATCTGGAGCTGGAAAAACATCTATTCTTAGGATGTTGGCGGGGTTGATGGAAGCTGATAGTGGTTTGATCAAAGTTAATGATGCTATTTGGTTAAATGAAGATAAGGGACTTTGTTTGAAGCCACAACAAAGAAGAATTGGTTTTGTTTTTCAAGACTATGCCCTGTTTCCTAATATGACAGTTAAAGATAACTTAAGCTTTGCATTGGAAAAAGGTCAGGATAAGAATATTGTTGAGGAGCTTATTGATTTTATGGAGTTGGGTGATTTACAACTTCGTCATCCTGATAAGCTTTCTGGAGGTCAGAAGCAAAGAGTAGCCTTAGCCAGAGCTTTGGTCAGAAAACCCGAAATACTCCTTCTCGATGAACCCCTCTCAGCTCTCGACGCTAAAATGCGAACTAAATTGCAAGATTATATCCTTAAAGTTCATCGAAAGTATCATTTAACAACCCTCCTCATTAGTCATGAAGTGGGAGAGGTGATAAAAATGGCAGATAAGATTTTTATCCTTGAGCAAGGTAAAATTGCAAAACAGGGAAAACCTATCGATGTATTCTCTAGTAAACAAATCAGCGGGAAGTTCCAATTTTCTGGTGAGATTGTTCAAATAGCCAAAGAAGAAATCATTTATATTGTCACGGTTCTTATAGGTGCCAATTTCGTAAAAATCGTTGCCGAAGAAAATGAGATTTCTACCATGAAAGTTGGCGATAAGGTAATTGTAGCCTCAAAAGCTTTCAACCCCATACTACGAAAAATCACTTAGATTCTCTTTTGTTTCCGTATCATATCAACCTTGAGTGTTATTTTTTTTCAAAAAACTGCTCCTAAATGCAACACTTGTGTTTTTCTTCTGTTATTAATCCTGTAATTAACAAACATTTTAAATTTGTTTTTGTCTCAAATGATAACTTTGCGCGTCATAGGGATATGGAAATAAAAAGCTTATAAAAAAATAACGCATGAGAAAGTATTTGATCCTCCTTGGTATTCTATTAATGGCATTTCAGCTTTCTGCTCAAAAATTTACCATCAGTGGTAAAGTGAAAGATGCTGCCAATGGTGAAGAACTAATAGGAGCCACTATATTTATTAAAGGCCTAAAAACAGGAACGGTGACCAATGAATATGGTTATTTTTCTTTGAGTCTTGATAAAGACGATTACGAGATAGAAATCAATTATCTGGGTTTTGAAGCCATTCTTCAGAAAGTAGTTTTAGATAAAGACCATTACTTTACTTTTGAATTAGCAGAATCCTCTTCCGATTTGCAAGAAGTGGAAGTAACAGGTGAAAGAATAGATCGCAATGTCAAAAGCAACGAAATGAGCAATGTGAAGCTCCAATCCAAAACCATTAAAAAAATCCCTGCCTTTATGGGAGAAGTGGATTTGGTGAAAGTGATACAATTGCTTCCTGGTGTTCAAAGCACATCCGAAGGATCCTCAGGATTTAGTGTGAGAGGAGGTTCTCCTGATCAAAACCTTATTCTATTGGATGAAGCTACCGTTTATAATGCCTCTCACTTAATGGGCTTTTTCTCGGTGTTTAATAATGATGCTATTAAAGATGTGAAAATCTATAAAGGCGATATTCCAGCTGCACATGGTGGGAGACTATCATCCCTTTTAGATGTGAGAATGCGAGATGGTAATAGTAAGAAAATATCTGTCACTGGTGGAATTGGTAGTGTTTCGAGTCGATTGACTATAGAAGGGCCTATAGTGAAAGACAAGACTACTTTCCTAGTTTCTGGACGAAGAACCTATGCCGACCTTTTTCTTAGACTCAGCTCTAATGAAGACCTTAAAAACAATATCCTTAACTTTTATGATTTAAATGCTAAGGTGAATCATACCTTCAATAAGAAGAATCGGTTATATCTTTCTTTCTATATGGGTCAGGATAAATTCGCCAACGATTTTGCAAAATTATATTTCGGAAATAGAACTTCCACCATACGTTGGAATCATTTATTTAGTGATAAACTCTTCTTTAATTTCACTTTCACCAATAGTGTGTATAATTATAATTTGGGAACTCCAGAAGGCAACCCCAATGCTTTCGATTGGAAAAGTAGAATGACAGATTATGGGGTAAGAGGAGATTTTACCTATTTCTTGAATCCTCAAAATACTGTAAAATTTGGCTTAGAAGGCACCTATCATATTTTTGAACCTGGTAGTGCTAAAGGATTGGGTGAGGAGGCTTTGTTTACTGAATTTGTTCAACCCAAGAATTATGCGCTGGATTATGCATTCTATATCTCTAATGAACAGAAGATTGGCGAGAGAATACAGTTGAAATATGGATTGAGACTCTCTGTTTTTCAGAATATTGGTCCTGGAACTATTTATAATTTTGATGATAATTATGATAAAATCGATTCTACAGTTTATCCTAAAGGAGAAATATTTAATACCTATATGGGTTTAGAACCACGCTTCGGAATTTCTTATTTGCTCAACGATTATTCCAGTATAAAAGTCAATTATTCCCGTACTCGTCAATCTATGCAATTGGCACAAAATTCCACAGCCGGAACTCCTTTGGATATTTGGTTTCCTGCTTCACCTAATGTGAAACCTCAAATTGCTGATCAAGTGGCATTGGGGTATTTTAGAAATTTCAATGAAAATGCAGTTGAAACCAGCGTGGAGGTTTATTATAAAAACATGAAAAATGCCATCGATTTTAAAGACTTTGCTGAAGTCTTATTAAACGAGCAACTGGAAGGTGAACTGAGATTTGGGAAAGCCTGGAGTTATGGAATTGAATTTCTCATCAGAAAAAATGTAGGTAAGTTAACGGGTTGGATAAGTTATACCTATAGCAAGACTGAGCGTAGATTTGAAGATATTAATAGAGGAAATGTATATCCCGCTCCTTATGATAAACCCCATGATGTTTCTATTGTAATGAGTTATGGGCTTAACGAGAGATTGGATTTATCAGCCAATTGGGTTTATGCCACCGGACAACCAGCAACATTTCCAACCGGAAGAGCCCATTATGGAAATACAATAGTCCCTATTTATTCTGATAGAAATGCCTATAGAATG
This sequence comes from Lentimicrobium sp. S6, assembly GCF_013166635.1. Classification (NCBI taxonomy): domain Bacteria; kingdom Pseudomonadati; phylum Bacteroidota; class Bacteroidia; order Bacteroidales; family Lentimicrobiaceae; genus Lentimicrobium; species Lentimicrobium sp. S6. The sequence continues at coordinate 72,013 of NZ_JABKBZ010000005.1, forward strand.
CGAGATTATCACCGTCTAGATGTTTCTGCCACATGGAGGAAGAAGCAAAAGGAAGGTTCCAAGTTTGATTGGGATATTAACCTTTCTGTTTATAATGCCTATGCTCGACATAATACTTGGTCAATCAACTTTATTCAAGATGAAAATGATCCCAATGTGACCTATGCAGAACAGACTTATCTCTTTAGTATTATTCCAGCATTGACCTTTAATTTCAAATTTTAAGACCATGAAAACAATATATATATACCTATTATTCGTTGCGCTAGCTCTTGGTATGATTAGCTGTACAGAACGTATCGATATTGAGTTAGATGAAACTTTTGCTCGATTGATAGTGGAAGCAAATTTGACTAATGATACTATGGCTCATTCCGTTTATTTATCAGAAACTTCTTCTTATTATTATAATCAGCCAGCGCCAAAAGTAAGTGGTGCACAAGTCAGGTTTATTGATGATTTGGGAAATGCAGTAGAGTTGAGTGAAACAGAAGCTGGAACCTATCAAACACCTGATGATTATTATGGAGTGATTGGAAGAACCTATGAACTCAGAATTGATTTGGAAGATGAAATCGGAGGATCGAAAATATATGAAGCCAGCTCCAAGTTAGTAGATGTAGGGGCCATGGATTCTATCCGTATGGAGTTTAATAGTCGATTTGGTAATGATGGTTTTTGGATAGTCAAACTTTATGCTTTGGATCCTGGAGGAATCGAAAACTTCTATATTTTCAATGTCTACAAGAATAACGAGTTAATGACCGATACGCTAAATAAAGTTTCTTTTACCGACGATAAGCTCTTCGATGGAAACTATACCTATGGAATCGGTATTTCCTATTTCAACAATTCTTATGACAACCAAAGCTTTGAAATGGGCGATACAGTGGTGCTGCAAATGGGTGGAATTACAAAGCCTCACTATACTTTTTTAGCTAATATGTCGGAAGCCACTTCCTTTCAAAATCCTCTATTTGGAGGACCTCCAGCCAATGTTGTGGGCAATATCAGCGGTAGTGGGTTTGGGTATTTTGCTGCTTATAGTAGTACTTATGGTTCCTTGATTATTTCAGAAAAGACCGTTGATTTTACAGAGTAATGATGTTTACATATCCGTTTTACTCTGGCTTTAAACAGAGTCTGATTCCTAGGGCTTTAAAATGAAATATTCATGTCTTCAAAAGAACTTACTGAACCATATTTAGGAGATTAGATTTTTTGCTCCCTTCAAGTAAGAGGCAAACAAAAAATCACATAAGATGATTGAGGTTTTAATCGAAGATAACGAGGTGTTGTTATAATAACTATTTAGATTTCTTAGTCATCAACTTCTTCAATATAGCAGGCTGATCCTTCAATACCTTTTTCATCCAAGCAAAGTTTTCCGACTTATACCAAAAGAAGAAACGATGTTGTTCTTGTTTCTCGTTTTTTGATTTGGCAGTAAAAGTTTTCTCCAGAGTATAAGGATGGTAGCCAGAATAGTAGATTACTGTTGCTACGGTCATAGGGGTTGGAGTAAAGTCCTGAACCTGCTCCAACCGGAATCCCATATCTTTGGTTTCAGCTGCTAAATTCGCCATGTCCTTATGCTTAGATCCTGGGTGAGAGGAAATAAAGTAGGGGATAAGCTGCAAGTTGAGTTTTAACTTCTCATTTATCTTATTGAAGTTACTGGTGAACTTCTTGAAATTCTCAAAAGGAGGCTTTCTCATAATATGCAAAGTATCATCGCTAGTATGCTCTGGTGCTACTTTTAAACGGCCACTGACGTGTCTGGTTAAAACTTGTTCTAGATACTCATTTAACTCTCCTTCATCGCCTTGCTTATTGCGATCTTTTACCAATAAATCGTAACGAATTCCACTGCCAATAAATGCTTTCTTAATATTAGGATTGGCATCTACAGAACGATAAATATCCAATAGGGGTTGATGTGATGTATCTAAGTTTTTACAAACATTTGGATGGATACAGCTCGGGCGAACGCATTTTCCACAAATGCTTTGGTCAATACCTTTCATACGATACATATTGGCACTTGGTCCACCCAAATCACTCAAATAACCTTTAAAATCTGGCATCTGAGTTACCTGTTCAACCTCCTCTAAAATGGATTTTTTAGAACGGCTGGCAATAAACTTTCCTTGATGTGCAGAAATGGTACAAAAACTACATCCTCCAAAACATCCTCTATGCATATTAATAGAGAATTTAATCATTTCAAAAGCAGGAATATCACCACGCTTTTTATATTTAGGATGAGGCAGTCGAGTATAAGGAAGGTCGAAAGAACGATCTATTTCCTTTTCGCTCATGGTAGGAAAAGGAGGATTCACTAAAACCATTTGATTACCTACTTTTTGTAGCAATCTTTTGGCCTTCATTTTATTGGATTCCTGCTCAATATGTTTAAAATTGGCAGCAAATTTCAACTTGTCTTTCAAACACTCTTCATGCGAGGTGAGCTCAAAATCTTCCCACTTTTTATTCACCGGAATCTTCTCGTTCTCAGCAATCAAAACTGAAGTCTGAGGAATGGTTTTAATGGATGAAAATGGAACCCCTCTATCTAAAAGTCTGATTAACTCCATGAGTGGCATTTCGCCCATACCATAAACCAATAAATCGGCACCTGTTTCAACCAATATAGATGGTTGAAGCTTATCACTCCAATAATCGTAATGGGTAACACGGCGAAGAGAAGAACCTACTCCTCCAAGAACTACAGGAACATCAGGATACAATTTTTTCAAAGCTTTGGTATAGGTTACCGAGGCATAATCCGGACGAAAGCTATGGGCACCACCTGGTGTAAAAGCATCATTACTTCTGAGTCTTTTGTTTGCGGTGTAATGATTTACCATAGAATCCATATTGCCATCAGTTACGCCAAAGAAAAGTCTAGGTGCTCCAAACTTTTGAAAGTCGCGTAAATCGTCTTGCCAATTGGGTTGAGGAACGATTCCTATACGAAATCCCTCGGCTTCAATAAGTCGTCCAATAACAGCTGCTCCAAAACTGGGATGATCCACATAGGCATCTCCGGTGATGAGGATAACATCTAATTCTTCCCAGCCGCGCTGCAACATTTCTTTTTTGGTGATGGGTAACCAATCTGTAATCTTAGGTTCTTGATACATAGTTTGCAAAGATAATGGGAAAAATACAATGGGAATCTAAATTGTTAAAATTGGATATGATTTAACGAATTGGGGATGGTTTATTGGAAAAGGGGAGCACTATTCTCCTGAATTGTTGCTTTATAATCTTTAATCGTAGTTCAGGTATTCTTTCGTTTGAAGCTTTAATTAACGCAGCTCAGAGAGCTACGCTACTGGTCTTTTAAAAAATCATAAACATCACCATCCGCTCTCTTCTTAATATAAGGTATTTGAGTAAAATTGGAGGAGATTCCATGGAATATATCATAATAGAAATCATAAACACTTGGGTATTTAGCTGGAGATTTGCCAATAAAATAAGTATGAGCAGCGCCAGGAGGAAGTGTGAATTTCACGATATCTGAAAAATTAATATAAGTGGCATTTTTTGCCAATGGATAGAATGCTGTTTCTCCAAGTTGATAAGATTCTTTGGTGAAGATACGAATGCCATTCAGGTTTACATCATTGATATTTGAGTTGATGATGATTCTTTCTTGAAGATTGAAATTTTCTACCCATTGAGTATGGTTTTTTTCTTCCACCGCAGCAGCATTGATGATACTATACTTAAAAATGGGCTCCTGATTTGCAAATGCAGAATCCTCTAGTGCCAAATTCTTAGGGTATTGATTGCCAATGCTATGATAAATTGCAGATAAAGAGTGCGTTTCGAAACCTTTGTTCTCTTTTCTAAAAGTTCGCATCAGGCTCAAAATATATTTATAATGAACCATAGATTTTGAAACATTGGGTCTCATAGTTTTTAAGTTTTCCCCTGGACTGATATTAGGATTTCTGCTGGGCCAACTGAATACTATTACATTCACTTTTTGATAATGTTGAACATCATAACCTCTATGTACTGCATTATTAAAGGTCTTTCCAGCGCCATGAATAAAAAGCAACCAATCATCTTCTATAGCCGATATCTCGTTGATAAATTGGCTAGAATCCATTAAGGTATAATGAATAGAATCGGCAGTGATAAACTCTCCCTTGAAGAAATAGGGGATGCTGTCCTTACTTAATTCATAGTTGGAATAAACCTCATTATTAATCATTGTAGTATCATGATTAGAAATGATATAGATGGTAGAGCCTTTACTGATTTCATTAGAATAAAGAAACCCTGTTGGCTGAGCCATAGCGTTTGTTGTAATTAGAATGAAACTAAAAAGGACTATACTTATATATATTGAAATTTGTACTTTTATATAGGAATTCATGCGTATGTGTTTAGTGAAGCAAAAGTAGGGAATGACATTATAAACACTTAGTCATAGGTAGTTAATAATATGCTAATTAGGATTTCTTAAGAAAACAAGGTGATTGAAAATCACAAGGGCTTAAATTAAATTAGATCTAGCGTGAAGACTAATAAAACTTCTTTGTTATGTTTGCAATATGAAAAAACAAATCCATTATTCTTTAGCTGTTCTAATTATTCTTATTAGTTTTAATCTTAAGGCCCAAGATCATTATACCATTTATGATGATTATCCAGGAATGATAAAAACCTATAAGCCTGCTTATCAGGATGAGTATCCAGAATGGGCTAAGATGTTATATCAGGAGCCTGTTAATTATAATGAGGTATTAAAAGCATATTCAGACTATTTGCAAAATAATGAAGTAGCGAAATCACCCATTTTACGCTATTTTAAAATTTGGAAAAGAAATATAGAGGCTTTTGTTTTGGAGGATGGATATATTCAAATTCCTGATTTGAAGAAATATCAAGAGAATCTTTTGGAAACTCAGGTGGCATCAATTACTCATGCATATAAAACCAACTCAAACTGGAGCTTTTTAGGTCCGAAGGAGACCTTTTGGTTAAACGAGAATGGATCTTCAACAGCACCCTCCTCTTGTCCTTGGCAAGTGAATGTGTATTGCTTTGATGTTTCGGCATCTAATCCCGAAATATTATATTGTGGAACTGAGACCGGTTTTGTAAATAAGTCCATAGACAATGGATTAACATGGGAACAGATTGGCTTGAATTATGTTTTTGGCAGTGGGATATCTGCCTTAAGTATAGATCCCGAAAATGAAGAGATAGTTTATGTATGTGCTGAAAGCCAAGTACACAAAACAGTGGATGGTGGATTGACTTGGATTCCTTTATTAGGTCAAGACGAGTATTTTCACACTAATAATATGGAGATTGACCCGAATAATCCTGAAAAACTGATACTTGGAACTTCTAATGGTATTGTTATCTCCAATGATGGAGGTGAAAGCTTTGAGAATGTGTTTTATGGTCCTAATGTTTATGATGTACAAATTAAGACTGATGATTCAAACGTCATTTATGCCATATCATGGAATAATTGGAATTTTGCTATTCTAAAATCAACTGATGCAGGTGGGAGCTTTGATTACGATTCTCAATTTCCAAGTGGAATAAATGATGCTAGTGGAGGACTGTTAGCTTCATCACCAGCGAATCCAGACTTATTATTAGCTATATTGCTAAGCACTGATAATACACCTTATTTATATCAATCTGACATGAGTATTGGAGATTGGAGCTTATTAGCAGAAGGAAATACCAGCCAATTACCAATGAATAATGGGCAAGGTTTTTTCGATTTAGTATTAGAGATATCTCCAATTGATGAATCCTTGATTTTTGTGGGAACAACAACTTTATATAAATCTTCAAATTCTGGAGGTCAGTTTCATGCCATAGGTGGATATACAGGCTCTTTTCAAATACATCCAGATATTCAGGATATGAAGTTGCTGTCAGATGGTAACACATGGCTAGCTACTGATGGAGGAATGACTTTTACAACCGATAACTTCACCAGTACCAATAATTATTTTTCAAGAACAAATGGAATCATAGGGTCAGATATGTGGGGCTTTCATCAAGGATGGAATGAGGATCTTATTGTTGGAGGAAGGTACCATAATGGAAATACAGCCATGGCCGATTTTTATAATGATAAGTCATTGAGAATGGGAGGTGCTGAATCTCCTACTGGATGGATAATGCCTGGTAAAAGCCGACATGCAGCCTTTAATGATTTGGGTAATGGCTGGATTCTTCCGGAAACTGCTGAAGGAAAACCTGAAGGGCGTTTTATTTTCAGTAAGTATCCTAATATGGATGAATATGGTGGCAGAAGAGGCAATATCGTATTCCATCCCAATTACTATGGAACGGTATTTTTAGGAGAAGGAAATGCTTTTTGGAAAAGCATTGATGGCGGTATAACTTTCGATATGCTTCATGATTTTGGGGGCAGAGTAAAGTTTTTAGACATTAGTTATTCAAATGCTCATGTGATATATGCTGATGTTGTAGGGCAAGGTTTATATAGAAGTTCAGATGATGGATATTCTTGGGAATCAAAACCCAGTTTAACAAGTGGCGATTATGGTAATTCTTATTGGAGAGGGAAAACGCATTTTGCCATTTCTCCAATGAATGAAAACACGATATATGCATGTTTGAGTAATGGGACATGGACAGAAGATATTGGGCAAGTTTTTCGATCAACAGATGGTGGAGATACTTGGATGGATTGGACAGGAGATTTGGATACTTATACCAAGTGTTTGGTGATTCAGCCGGATGAGAACCTACAGGATATTGTTTATTTGTTTACCAATGCTGAAAACGGGCAAGCTGCTAGAGTTTTCAAACGAGGAGAAGATGAAGATACATGGACAGAATTCGACACTGGATATCCTTCAGGAATGAATGTGAATTATGCCATGCCATTTTATAGAGATGCAAAACTAAGAGTTGGTGGTAGTGGAGGTGTTTGGGAATCTCCAATGGAGCAGGAAGAAATGGCCATTTTGGTAAATCCTTGGATAGAAAAGAAATTCTATAATTGTATGTTGGATACCCTGTTTTTTAATGATCATAGTATCATGAATCATGATGGAGCATCCTGGCATTGGGAAATATCACCAGAACCTTTATTTATTGAGGATGCAAATTTAAGAAATCCAAAAGTGATATTAGGGGATACAGGATATTATTCCGTAAGCCTTAGTGTAATAAAAGATGGACAAGAATATAATAAAACAATAACTGATATGGTTTGGGCTGGGGCTTGTTCATCCATTGAAAATTGCGATAATCCAGCAGAATTACCAAAAGGTGATTGGGAGGTTTTTTATGTGGATAGTGAGGAAGAGAACTATCCTGGGTTGGCATCTATGTCCATTGATGGCGATCCATCTACTATTTGGCATACCGAGTGGAGCAGCGGATCGGACCCTTATCCTCATGAAATGATAGTGGATTTTGGTAGTGCATATCAACTCTTTAATTTCACTTATTTACCGAGACAGGATGGGGAAAATGGTAGAATTAAAGATTACACCCTATATATCAGCGATAATGGTTATGAATGGCATGAAATGAGTAATTCTAGTTTTGAAAATTCTGCGGCTCCTCAAACAGTAGTCTTTGAGGAATCTATTAATGGAAGGTTTTTTAAACTCGTAGCACATTCTGAAGTTAATGGAAATGAGTGGGCTTCGGCTGCTGAGTTTTCATTGGTAGGCTGTACTGAATTATTAGGAATATCAAATATGGAATCTATTAATGATTTAAAAGCCTTCCCAATACCCATAACTAATTTGGTGAATATTAATCTGCCCAATATGCAAATCAATGAATACGAAGTGGTATCATTGTCGGGACAAGTATTGATATCTAATGCCCTAAGAACTCAGAATAAAAATCTAACTATTGATATGGAAGGTTTTCAAACTGGAGCTTACATAATAAGGTTAATTTCTCCAAATGGGTTCATATTTAGAGTGAAAGTGATAAAGAATTAAGTTTTATTTAGGTTCAAACAAGGTGTTTTTTGATCTAGACCTTAATTGTGTTTAATTTCCTACTTGAATTTCTTGTGCTTGCCAAGCGTATTCTCCGTTTTCATCTATTCCCTGAATCATAATCAGATATTTCCCTGAAAATAAAGGAGTCTGCAAATGAATATCCGAGAAATCTTTCAGATCTGTTTTCCAATAAATGGTATTGGAGAAGGATTGTTGTGTTTGTAAGTTGGACATGTTAAAGGAGTAAAATAAGTAGTTTAAGTATTGACCCGACTCAGGAAATCTCATATTGCCAAAATCTCCTTTTCGTGTTTTAATATGAATTACCCCACCATATATTTGGTTACCATGAACATATGCCTGATTGATAACTTCAATTTCTTTCACCAACTTAGGATTCATGGCTAGGACTCTATCTGCCTCGTCCACTGGCACCCAATCCACCATCACTAGTGAAGGATAAATGTTTAATTCTGCTTGAGTTCCAATTAAATGTAAGCTCCTCTTACCTTTTTTCTTTTTAATAGTCACCCAACTTGGCAAGTCTGTAAAATATTGTGACATGCTATCCAATGGCACATAAAAATCAAAATCGATGGTTTTAAAAACAGAGCCATAAAAGGCTTTTTTCTTTCTGGTTTTATTTTTTACAATGGGTTTGCTTTCATAGATACTTGCTATTTGTTGTCGTTTAGCCATTTTTAGTAGGATTTCCTTTTCTGCTTTTTCAACTGTGAATTTTGGGGTATTCAAGTTTATTTTTTTAGTGCAGAAATCTTGATCGATTTGAATTTCTACTTTTCCTTCTTCGCTAGAACCCGCAATAAGAAAAAGCTCCTTTTCATTAAAATCTTCTACCAATGCTACGTTAAAATGCCCATCGGCATCACATAAAACCGAGATAAAATCTTTTTCACCAAGAATATGAACATTTAATTGATGAAATGGCGAAACATGGCCATTCACGAGTATTTTTCCACTTAAGCTTAATCCTCTTGTTTCAGCTTCGTATTTCATTTGATAATAATACTCAACTTTTGGTTTTGTTTTGTTAAGTTTGAAGGCTTGACTTCCTGCAGGAATCATGCTCACACTTGGGTTTTTAAATTCAGCCACCGATTTATCTAAATGAATGACTAATGGATCACCGACTGTATATTTAGATTTACTAACCAAAAGGTCTGCATTGGGTTTTAATTTTGATATGGTTTCATGAACTATCAGCGAGTCTTTAATGTCCAAAACCTCCTTTTGGAAAGGGTTAATTACCTTTAAAAGATTGTAATGGTAATCATAAGGACTTCCATTCCGCATCCATTTTGTATAAGTTCTTAGGAAATAATAACCGCTTAACACATCCTCAGGAATAATTAATTTTCCGGAATAAGATTGATCGATAACTGGGAGTTTTGTTTGGTTTATCTTCTGATTTTCTGGGCTGATTAATTCCACATAAACAACTGTGCTTAATAACTCATCTTCATCTGAAATACTGAGGATACCAGAGAAACAGATTTCTTCTCCAGATATATATATAGCTCTATCAGTCCAGGTTTCTGCTTTTTCGGCTGGCAATAAACCTTGTGCATTCACATTAGCGAGTAGTAGTCCTGAAATCACGACAAGGAGATATGTTATTTTGTTTTTCATCATCATTAGTTTGGCCAAAATTCGGGTTTTTGTGTGACACCACCACGCATGGTGCAAAAAATACATTCGTCATTTAATATAGTAGTGGAAGGAAATCCATCCTCAGATAGCAAATATGCGGGATAATCGCGGGGTGAAATTTCAATAAATCCGAATCTTAATGGCTCTGGATAACAGCGATCTGAGTAGTTTAATTCGAATTCAGGTTTCGGTTCTACAAATATCCTTTTTTTGCTAATATTACTGGCTTGAAAAAATCCTAAAACCTCAAAGTCAGGTGAACTTGTATTTCTTATATTTCCTTTTACAGCAAGTGGTTGTGTAGCGTAAAGGCCACCTTGTTCTTCGTTGTTTTGCCTGAGTTGATCCCAGTAAAAGTAGGCTGCTCTGCTTAGTGCCATTTGTTCTATAAGAAGGCTATATAGAATTCCTAATTTGGGTCTTGTATTTTCAATATAATGAAGAGGGAATTTATTGATACTGTTAGAACTAAAGCTTTCGGTGCTTAAGGTGAAAATCTCATCTACCAAATCTGTTCTATAACAAATCATTTCCGAAGAATCTGGAGGGCTTACTTGCTGAATTTCTCCATTATAATAAAACTCAAGAGGATAAACAGAGTGATATTCATAGGTTTCTGTGAGTTTCCAGCGGTAGTATCTGCTATCAGAATTTTCGCCTGTCATATTGGTGTAAAACTGGACTCCCATTAACCAGCCTTCTGGGTAATCAATATGGTGTTGTTCCACTTCATAATATACTTCCCCAATAGCTGGACCTTTTGGAATATAGTCGTAGTCGGACTCCAAGACTATACCACCTACGATAGTTACTTTTATTTTATAACCCCTTCCAATGACCAATTCATCGCTTGTCATCCAGACTTTGTAAGTCCCATCCCCAGTGTTAATTAAATCGAAAATATTGTTTTCATCGTCAATGATTTTTACTTCACAAAAATCGACAGGAATAAAATGAGGCTCCTTAACTGAAGAGGTGATACTAACATTTACCTCTTGCCAACCTTCCTGGTTACTCACCATCCCTTGGACTACATATTTTTCTATTGAGGACGCTTTTAATGCTGGATTATAAGGCTTTATGCAGGTCCATAAACCCAATAGAATAATTAATGAAAGGATAATGTTCATCATTTTTCGGGATGAAAATAAAAGAGTAATATGTTTCATTAATTTCAATTTCATGGCCAGAAAATTGGTTTTTCAGTTTTACCACCTCGTAGAGTGCAATCTACGCATTCATCATTCATTAATACTGGAATCCAAACCCCTCTATCTTCCATTAGCCAAGCAGGATACATATTAGGTGTTATTTCGATCAATCCTTTTCTCATCAAGGCAGGAGAGCATTTATTAGAATAATCCAGTTCTAAATCGTTTAAAGGTTCAGTAAATATTCTTTTACTGGTTTCGGAACTAGCTTGGAAAAATCCTAATACTTCCAAGTGAGGATTTGTTGTATTTACGATATTCCCTTTAATAGCTAGGGGTTGAGAAGCATAGAGACCTTCTCCAATGGTATTGTTGATTCTCAATTGGTCCCAGTATTGATAGGCAGCCTCACTCAACGCAATTTGTTTAAGCATAAAACTATAAAGAACCGATAATCGTTCTGAGGTATTACTTACATAGTGTAATGGGAGGTTGGAATATTCATTCTCGCTTAAACTTTGGGTAGAAAGTGTAAATATTTCATCAACAACTCTAGTGGTCCAGCAATAAAATTCGGAATAATCTGGTGGAAAGATATGGTTGACCACCCCATCATAGTAAAACTCTTTGGGGTAAGCAGAGTGAAACTCCCAAGTCTCGGTGATTTGCCATCTATAAAATCGGCTTTGTTGGCTGCTTGCTTTTAAATGGGTATAATATTGAATTCCTTTTATCCATTCATCGGGTTCGCTAGTGGGCAAGTCTTTTAATTGGAAAAACACACCCTCTATTTCTGGTCCAGAAGGCATCTGGTCAAATGATGATTCCAAAATATCCTCATTGGGTAAAACAATTCTAGTTTTATAAGCTCTACCCACAACCAAGTATTCTTGACTCATCCAAACTCTATATTTGCCCTTTTCATATTCTTCCATGTCAAATTTTTGGTTTTCATCATCAATAATTTCTACTTGGCAACCTCCAACAGGAATATAAGCGGGTTGTGTTAATGCTGATGAAATGGAGATATCTATTTCTTGCCACCCTTCTTGGTTGTTCACCGTACCTTGTACCACATATTTTTGTAAGGCATTATCCTTGAAATTGGGATCGTATTTTTTGATACATGAGGTCAAAATTATGAACAAGATTAGATATATAAGTTGATTAATCCGCATCGAAGTTCCCCAATTTAAATATCCAAGTTGCAGTAAAGATAGGTACGCCAATCACAGCATATTGATAGCTTGAGATTCTGCCCTGTTCTTTGGTGAAATATACAGAATAGGGATTTTCTCTGGAGGTAAGATTATAAACACTGAAGATAAATGAGCTGTGAAGTAGCTTTTTCTTTCTTAAGTTTCCTTCTACAGTTAAAGAGATGTCGGTCCGAAAGTAATCTGGAATTCTATATTCGTTTCGTTTGGAATAGTCGAGATAGGGTTGGCCTTCTATATAATAATAACTAGTTGGGAAAGTAGCAGGCTTACCAGTTTGATAGGTTAAGGAAGTACTAAATATTACTCGTTTACTAATTCGGTAATTGATAATGGCATTAAAAACATGAGGAATATCAAAATTACTAGGGTAAGGGTCGCCTTGATTAATTTGGTTCCACTTTTCCCCGCCATCTACTTGTATCATGGAACGCGAATAGGTATATGCCAACCATCCTCCAAGTTTCTTGCCTGTTCTTTTCACTAATAACTCGATTCCATAACTGGTTTGGTCACCTTGTAAAACAGTAGTTTCAACCAAAGGGCTACTTAGGAAATCGGCTCCATCTTTAAATTCGGTATAGTTTTTAGTGCTTTTATAATACACTTCGGCACTGGCTTCCCATCCTCCTTTAGGAAAGTTTCTAAAAACGCCAAGGGAAACTTGATAGGAGCGACTGGGTTGTAAATGATAATCAGCCAACTTCCACTGAGAATTTGGAGCTACCGTAATGGTATTATTTAGCATAAAAATATTCTGATGCATTTGGTTGAAGCCTAGCTTGATGCTTCCAAACTCATCGGTTTGATAGTTTAAAGAAGCTCTGAATTCTGGGAAATAATACCATTTGATGGCCTTACCACTATCGAAAGTTAATGAATCCGAAATATTTCTCTCATCTCTTGGTCCATTTTCAAAATAGGTATATACTTTTTTAGGACCAAAAGCACTGTATGCGGAAAACCTGAATCCAGCATTGAGTTCCAATAAAGGAGTGATTTGGTATTTATCTGATAAATATAAAGCAGTTTCAAGGCCTTGCTCATTACCCAAATGGATAGGTGATTGTAATGATTGATTACCTGATGGTAATACATCACCTCTTTCCAACCCATACCAAACTCCATTTATTCCAAAATCAAGACTGTTTTTCTCGGTAAATATTTGATGGAAATCGGCTTTTATATCATATTGCCCCACTTTGAATTCATGCTCATAAGCAGCGCTTTCTAGCTGATTGTCGATGGTTTTAAATTGATATTCAGCTCCACTAAGAGAGAAGTCTCCTCTAAGACTAGAATTAAACTGATGACCAAAATTGGCCGATAATCCTTTGTTGGAATACCAATAAGTGTTGATATCGTGAAGCTTAAAATAGTCTTGACTGATATAGCCAAATACATTGATTTGTGTTTTGGGTAAATCGTAGTTAAAGGAAGCGGTTATATCATAAAATGAAGCTTTGCTATTTCTGATGGTATAGTCCTTTACCTGTTTCAAAATCCAATCGGAATATGAAGAACGGCCACTAATGAGGAATGAGGCCGTATCTTTCTTGATAGGGCCTTCTATGGTTAAATTACCTGCGATAGGACTGATACCGCCATGAGCAGTATACCTTTTTTTATTTCCGGATCGCGCATTGATATCAAATATGGAAGAGATTTTTCCTCCATATTGAGCGGGAATATAACCCTTGTAAATGCTGAAATCTTTAATCACATCGGCATTAAATGCTGGGAAGAATCCAAACATGTGAGATGTATTATAAACAGGGATATTATTATAATAAAAGGCATTTTGATCGAAACTTCCTCCTCTTACATTCAGTCCTGCTGCACCTTCTCCTACACTTACAATTCCGGGTAACATTTCTGATACCTTTATGATATCGCTTTCACCCATCATCATGGGAAGTTCTTTGATGTTTTTAACGCTTACTTTTTCCAATCCAGGGTCCTTATCACGAATACTCATTTGCCTATCTCCATAAATCACCACCTCTTTCATGTCGTAATTAGCTTTTTGCATAGGTAGTTGAAAGCTTCCATCGGATATGACTTGTATCTGGCAATTGATTTTCTCCATTCCTAAGCACTCTATTCTAGCATTATACTTACCAGATGGTAATTGCATCTCAAAAAAACCTAGAGCATCTGTAATCCCACCTTTTTTTAGTTCTTCAAAATAAATGGTTGCTCCTTCTACTCCTTTATCGGTTTGGGCATCCCTTACTCGTCCACTCATTTTTACTTTTCTACCCACTATAGGATATTTTGATGTGCCAACTGTGATTTTAATATTATCAGCTTTTCTACCTTTCATAAAGGCGGATGTTGGTTTTTGAACCTCCTCGCTTATGTTTTCCTTGGGAGGAGGATTATAATCAGGAAGTTGGCTTAGCAATTCTTGTTGAGGAAGTATAACTATAAATGACTCATAAATAGATGCTTTATATTCGGTAGAATTTAAAATACTTTCGAAAGCATCTAAAACAGATATCTGAGAATTTGTGATGTTTACTTTGATATTTTTAGTCCATTCTTCTTGATATAAAACCTTATAATGGCTTTGTTGCTCTACTTCTTCAATAAAATTAGGGAATGAGGAGTCTGTCAATTTGATATTCAGCAGTACTTTTTCATTATTTTGGGCGATGATTGGGAGAAAATAAGCCCACAGTCCGATGAGTATAATGAGCTTTTTCATAATTGGTCCAAATATTGAGTGACTAAATACAATTCAGAATCTGTGGCTTTATGGATTTTAATTCTATTGGCCTTTAACCATCGTTTAAATTTCTTTTGATGGATGTCTTTAATATTTTTTATAAGTGATTTATTCTTCACAATTTGTGAAATATCTCCTTGACAAATGAGAACTATTTCTTTTTTTGCATCGGTAAATTGGTAGTCATATACACTGGCTGTGGAGGTGGTTTCTAATTTTTTAAACCAATAAATCTGGAATTGATGATTTCCGTTTCCGATAATTTGATAGATCTTATAGCTTGCACTATCGATTTTACTGATTATAAAATGCTTATGTTCAAGACTGAATTCACTAAGGTGTTCCAGGGGAACCTCAATGAGTTTGATAGCTTTGTTTTGGTCTTGAAACTCTAATAATACCTTTTGTTTGTAAATGTCTAAGTTTAATTTATGGTTTCTAAATAATTGATTTTGAATCCTTATGTCTCCTGTAGTCATGGTTTTGCCGACTAGAAACTGATGATTATTTACTTGGTTGTTATAGAAATCGGAATACACTTTACCATTAAACAAAATAGGGGATAAACCATAAACCACATCTCTTTGGGTTTTTAAATTTTGGGCGGCCAAAAAATGAATTCCCAAAAATAGAAGTACAGCAATATTAATTAGTCTTAATACTTTCATTAGGCTGATTTTTATTGGTTTGGGTTTGTTCCCTCAAAAGTAAGTAATAATTTAATACATTCTTTATCCTGCCCTTTTTTACACGGCTTTTAGCTTAATTTATAATAATATATGCTGGTGTCTTATGTCCTGATGTTTCTTAAGTTGGATTTGTCTGCTTTTAAGAAATAATATTGGAAGGATACATGTTTGTTCTTTTCTGGAAATAATTTTATTTATTTCGACTCACGCCAAGTCTAAGTTCTGAATAATTTTTATAACTGGAATATGGGTATATATTGATACAGCCAATGATGATTGTGAGCCATTTAAATTGGAGGTCATACAAATGAGGTTATGTTTTGGTTTTTAAAGGATACTCCATTCTGTTTCTGGGAGAATAAATAAATTCAAATCTGAAAATATCGCAAGTATCAGAAAACCAATACTAAATGATTTGTCTAATACTAAAGTATGAATAAAAAAAAAGAAGGATTTTATTCAGTTTCATACTTTGTGATGAGTGATTTCTCAAATTTCTCCCTTTCATTTGCATCAACAATTCGAAACAATGAAATTAAAGTCGATATCAATTTTAAATATTTTATCAAAAATTAAAAATCATGAAAAACATTAAACTCTTATTTATCCTATTTATTGGATTAAGCATTATTAGTACTTCTTGTAAAAAAACAGAAGAAGAGACAGCAGAAGAAATCATCGACCAAATTTTAGACATTCATGGCAGTATTAATCTAGATGTAGATGGAACTACTTTTGATAGACTTTTTTCTAGTGTTACCTATTCAGAATCTGACAAAATGGTTGTTTTTTGGGCATATGATAATGATTCGGAAGACAGTTTTATCATAACTTTTGGAGAAGTTCCTGCGGTAGGTGTTACCGGAACAATAGATTATGAAGCTGAAGATGGCCTTGCCTTATTGATTACAGGTAGTTTTATGGATGGAGCAGGTTATTACGCTCAAAGTGGAACTATTAAGAGAAACTCTACAAATGAATATGAAATAGATGTTGTAGTAGCTGAATATACTGGTACTGGTTCTAGTTATACAATTTCAGGAACAGTTGTAGTTGGAAAAACCAATCCTTAAGAAATAATCAATTATTCGTTTTAACGCATATAATCATATAATAATTGAAATCCCCCTTAAATACACATATTGAGTCGAATGTGACTAACACATTGGCTTCAGACCAAGCCCGTATTCTGAAAGGAATACTGGGTTTGGTTATTCTTGTTTTCTTTCTACTCATTGCTTTAGTTGTGGCACTAGACAATAGCAAGCAATTATTAATTGCAGTAGTTCTGCTTTCATTGTCGCTGAGTATCTCTATTAGCCTCCTCGTGTATTTGTCTATTGACTTAAATCAACTTCATCAGAAGAAGTATTACTTTGATTTGATTCTAAAAAATCAACCTCTATTAAAGTATATTGGGAATCAGTATGTTTCAGTTTATGCTTTCTCTGATAGTTTATTATATGATGAGGTAGATTTTTTTTATAAGGGTAGCGATTTACTCAAATCAGAAAACTGGGAAGTTTCTAACTTGAAAGTGAAATGTAGAACAAGAAATACCAATAAAGAAAATAAAGTTTTCAAAGGGTGTTTTTTTAGTTTTAAAAAATCTTTAGCTATCCAAGAACCTATTATCATAAAGCCAAAAATTATTGGCCCTGATGTTACTATTCCAAAGGTTCTGAATCATTTGATGAATCCATATTTCAACCCAAATGCAGATCAAATAGTAACAGGATATTCTGATTTCGATCAATTATTCGATATCTACACTTTAAATGCAAAAGAAACAACTTCGTTCCTATCAGAAGGTAAGATGAAGGATATATTAAGTTTTTACAATAATTTGAAACAAATTGTTGAAAAGCAAAGTTCAAAAAATAAAAACCGTATTTTTAAGCCAAAATTTGATAAACCTCTAAATGCCTTAGAATTATCGTTTCATAAAGATGGAATCTACTTGGCCATTAGAGAGCAAAAGATTTTTTCCTTATTGAAGGAAAGCATGAACACAAAACACCAAAACATTATATTAGATCTAATCAAATATCTTGACAAAATTTAAACAAATAAAAATGAGAAAATTTATTCTACTAAGTATCATTCTATGTTTTGCTTTTCAAGTAAAAGCTCAGAATCAGGCAAAAAGGTTCGCTATTAAATCGGGAAGAATTATTCTTGAGTTATCTGGTAGTACTACTGGTACGAAGACCATATTTTTTGATAATTATGGTGATAAATATCACGAGCATGAGAAATCAGTTACAGAGGTGAAAATGTTTGGAATAACAGACCGAACCAATGTGGATAAAATTACCATTATGAATGGTGAGAGATTTTGGACTATCGATAACATTGAGGGTGATAATATGGAAGGAAACTTACCATATTATAAATCGAGTCATCAAATGGTAGAAAACATGTCGGAAGCTGAGCAAAAGAAAATGGCTGATGATTTATTGAAAGCCATGGGTGGACAAAAATTAGGAACTGAGGAGGTTTTAGGATATGATTGTGAGAAAATGAGTGTAATGGGTTCTGAAATTTGGGTTTATAAGGGAATTACTCTAAAGTCTGAAGCTAATATAATGGGAATTATTTCCAATGAAGTGGCTATCGAATTTGAAAAGAACCCAAGTCTTTCTGATGAGATTTTTGAAGCTCCAGAAGGTAAGGAATTTGAGAACCTAGATGAGTTACAACAAGCTGCATTTGGCGGTATGGATATGTCAATGAGCATGGAAGAGGAAGAGTATGAAGACGATGATATAGTTGCTGTTACTTATCCTTTTGATAAATTTCAGAAAGTGATAAATGGTTTTAATCCAGAGGGTTATGTTAGGGCGATGGTTATGCAACAAGATGGCCAACATGTAGCCATATATATGCAAGGCTTTGGAAATATCATATCTGTGATGGCAACTTCTGATGAAAATTTGGTAGACGAGCAAGAAGATTTTGCCCAATTTGAGAGCTTTAGACATGATGGCAAAACCATGCGCTTTGGTGATTTAACTACAGATGGAACCGTTGGTAAGGCTTTAATTATCCCTTATGAAGAGCACGATATGTATATCCTTCTTTTATCTGCACCAGGTAAAAGTAAAGAAGCTTTATTAGATATGGCCGATGAACTTGATTTTTAATATAATCTTTTAAAATATAGAATTATGAGTACTATGACTATTGTGATTATCGTTGTTGTCGTTTTATTAGGACTGATTGTCATGTCCATGTATAATGGATTAATCAGGAAGAAAAACGAAGTAGAAAATGCTTTTGGTGGTATGGATGTTCAATTGAAAAAGCGATACGATCTTATTCCGAACTTGGTGGCTACTGTCAAGCAGTTTATGAATCATGAAAAGGAACTATTAACCAAAGTGACTGAACTTCGTGCCCAAGCTATGAAGTCTGATGTGAGTACGGAGCAAAAAGTAGATTTTGACAATCAAATTACTGGAGCCATGAAGGGTATTATGGTAGCTGTTGAAAGTTATCCTGATTTGAAATCTAATGAGAATTTCCTCAATCTTCAACGTACTTTTAATGAAGTAGAATCTCAGATTTCTGCAGCACGTAGAGCTTATAATGCATCTGTAACAGATTTCAATAATGGTGTTCAAATGTTCCCAAGTAGTATCATTGCGGGAATGATGAAATTACAAACCAAAAAGGTATTCGAAATACCAGAAGTAGAACGTGAAAACGTAAATGCTAAGGATTTATTTGCTAGCTAAGAAATGAAGGGTAAAGCATGGATTTCAGAAACTGAATTCCATGCTTTGTTTCTAAATGCATATAAATATGAAATCGATAAAGTATCTCAGAGTCTTTTGCTTGAGCTTTGCCATGATAATACTATTTCTTGGTTTTGGATGTCAAAGCTCTCCTTTGGCACCTGATGACGATCTGGTTCAGCATTTGCAAACCTTGTCTGACTCGTCCAGTCTCAAGAAACAAAAATCACCAGATAAAGATCAGCTTACTACTGAAGATCTCGATGCCTTAAGAGGCCATTCTCTTGAAGGAAGCTCCTCCAATAAATCCGTTAATCTTCCTCCAATGGTAGGATATATCCTAGTTGGAGGGATTATTATTGGCTTTGCGCTGCTTTTTTATTTCGTCGTGTTCAAAAGGATAAAGGATGGGATTGGTGATTTATCTTATCAGATAAAAAATGCGAAAGACAGAATAGAGGATACCTTTGACCAAAAAGTACCCGAAGATTATCAAGGAAAAGATAAGGAACAAATCGAAAAATTGTTGGACGAGTTAAAAAAGTTTGACAAGAATAGTTAAAAAATAAGAGCCGTATTTAGACAAAAAAATAACACATTTAAAGAAAATCAATATTATGAAAACTACTGAAGAATTACAAAATCTTTACGAAACTAAGCTGAAACCTGCTTTAGAATCTATTGAAGGACAGCGGAAAAGTATTTTATATAAATATATCATCTGTATTGTTGGAGCGCTTGGTTCATTTGCTGCCGCATTCTTATTAGCCGAAACCTATATTATTGTATTTTATTTAGCTATTGCTGCCATATTGGGCTTGGGATTTTATATGTTCTTTGTTGTTGGAAAACAAAAGAAAGCATATCGTATCATTTATAAACAAGATGTTGTAAAAGCGATCGTAGAACTGATAAATCCAGATTGGCGATACGAATCGGAAGGTAGAATTAGTGAAACTGATTATAGAAAAAGTCAATTATTTAATACAACATGCGATAAATACGAAGGTGATGATTTGGTGACTGGAGTTATTGAGAAAACTGATTTTCAATTTTCAGAATTGCATACCCAATACAAGACCTATACTACCAAAGATGGAAAAACCGAAGAAGAATGGCATACTATATTCAAAGGATTATTTGCCCACGCCGATTTTAATAAAGAAATAAAAGGACGAACTTTTGTATTACCAGAACATGCCAAAAAAGATTTTACTAAATATAACCTTAGTGAAAAAGATGGCGGAGAAACAAAATTGGTGAAACTCGAAAATCCTGTGTTTGAAAAAATATTTAAAGTATTTGGTACTGACCAAATTGAATCCCGATATGTACTTACCCCAACCATGATGGAAGCCATGGTGAATATCTACAATAAGTATAAGAAAAGAGTTCATTTTTCCTTTATTGGTTCCAGAGTTTTTGTGGCCATGAGTTTTAATAAAGACTTGTTTGAGCCTCGTATTATCAAATCGGGTGTACGTTTTGAAGATATGGAACAAATGAACGAACAATTCAACCTCATTCAAACTCTTATTCATGAAATGAATCTGAATACTCGTATTTGGACCAAAGACTAAAATCATGAGTATAGAGGCATTATTGAAAAATGGTTTAAGAGAACAACTTCAGCATCTCGAAACTAATAGGAAGTCGATTTTGATTTTCTATGTCATTGCTATTCTTCTTTTCCTTAGTGCTATTATCATGGTTGTTTATTTCTTCGCAAACTACCAAGGAGCAGAAGCCAAAGAACATGGAGGAAAGCTCATCTTATCTTTTGTAGGACTAGTTTTTTTAGGGATTTATATTATTGGTTTTGGTAATAAGAAGATTCCAACTTACAAAGTAGTGTACAAAAAAGACATCGTCGAGAAAATTGCTCATTCCATTAATTCCAAATGGGTATATGATTCCCAAGCACATGTTGCAGAGGAGGTTTATATTGATAGTGGGTTATTTAATAGAAGCTACGAAGAGTTTTATGGAGATGATAAAGTTAGTGGGAAGGTTGGCAAGGTTGAGTTCGAGAGTTCCGAATTAAAGACCGGAAGCCTTTATAATTATACCGATGGTGATGGAAACTCCAAAAGCGAATGGAATGGGGTTTTTCAAGGCTATTTCTTTCACGCGGATTTCAATAAACAGCTCCAAGGAGAAACCTATGTGATAAAAGGTGATTTAGAAGCTGTGGCTGATACCTTGAGACCAACTTCCTCCAATAAAAAGGCTAGGAGGAAAGGTAGTATGGTAGCATTGGAAAACAAAGAGTTCGCTAAAACTTTTTTGGTGCATTCCACTAGCCAAATTGAAGCCCGCTATATTCTTACTCCCAAATTGATGGAATCCTTGCTCCATGTTAATGAGGTATTCAAATTACCAATGCATTTAAGTTTCATAGGAGAGAAAGTCTATTTAGCCATTATGTTTTCGAAAGAGCTTTTTGAACCTTCCATTTGGAAATCGGGACTGAATATGAAAGAACTCAATAAACTCTATCAACTATTAAATCTCAACAAAACCATTATTGAGGAAATGGATTTAAATACCCGTATTTGGACTAAAGATTAATTAATGATGTAATTTACATGTTTATTCAATAAGAGAACAATGACTATCCAGGATTATGCTGGGATAGTCATTTGTTGTTAATTTGATTCAAATTATAATATCTACTTGAAGATAATAGCCTATGTCATCAAATCAAAAAATAGAAACCCTATATAATGAGCAGCTTAAGCCAAAGCTTGCCAAATTGGAAAAGGACCGACATGCCATTCAAAAGAAGCTAGTCATTGCTACAGTATTAGCCATTCCGTTTTTTATGATACCTTTTTTTGTTAGAAACCAGATTGGTGTTTGGGCATTAATGGTATCTAGTTTTCTGGTGATTATGATTATTTTGGCTTGGGCCTTGACTCTGTATTTTAAATATAGACACCAGTTTAAGGAAATTGTGGTTAAGGAATTGGTGAAATTAATCAATCCTGATTTTAACTACGATCCCTATGATCATATCAATGTGTTAGAGTTTAATAAAGCCAAAATGTTTGCTAAAGGAGAACGAGCAATAGGAGACGATTTAGTAAAAGGGAATATAGATAAAACCAGATTTGAATTTAGCGAAATAAAAGTCGGACAGGGGACTCAGAATGCACAGCAGAGTAAGCAAAGCT
The DNA here is from genome assembly GCF_013166635.1 of Lentimicrobium sp. S6. Lineage (NCBI taxonomy): Bacteria > Pseudomonadati > Bacteroidota > Bacteroidia > Bacteroidales > Lentimicrobiaceae > Lentimicrobium > Lentimicrobium sp. S6. Next base: position 94,373 of record NZ_JABKBZ010000005.1, read on the forward strand.
ATTTCTTTAGAGGATTGTTTTTTTATGCAGATTTCAATAAGAAATTAACTGGGGAGACTTTTGTAGGTCCCGATAAGGCCGAGAAGTTATTTGGTAAGATGGGTCAGAAATTGCAGACGATAAGCTCCAAGGGTGAACTCATAAAGCTCGAAAACTCCGATTTCGAAAAGATGTACGTGGTTCATTCCTCCGACCAAACGGAGGCTCGTTATATTTTAACTCCCAAAATGATGGAAGCCATGGTGAATATTCGTGAAAAACATCCTCTAGATTTTCATTTCAGTTTTGTAGATCAAAGAGTAAACTGTGCTATTAAGTTTAATAAAAATCTATTTGAGCCCGTCATTTGGGGCAAGGGTTTAAAGCTTTCAGATGTGGAATATTTCTATAACCTTCTGGAACTCATACAAACTATTATTACAGAAATGAACTTGAACTTGAGGATTTGGGCTGTGGAGTAAGGGGATAGATTATTACTCTATTGCTTGACTAATTTACCTGAGTATAGAATAATACTATCATTATTAAGTATTCTATAATAATAGATACCAGGGGCTCTGTTTTTTAAATCAAGTTGATACAACTCTGTTTCAATATCATCTTTCAAAATAAGTTGACCATAAGAGTTATATATCGAAATTTTTAAATCCTCTAATTCAAAGTTAAAATCTGTCAGATTAAATATTTGGTCAGATGGATTTGGATAAACCTTCAAAGTCTTTTTTATATTCTGATTTTCGTTATCGTTTGTGCTAAGACATATCATAGCTGTATCCCAAGTGGCTCCATGTATTATCCCATCAAAGTTATTTGGTCCAGAGTCATTTGCAATATATCCATCATTTTTATTGAAATTCCATAATCCTATGGTACTGTTATCAGCCATTAAATCTGGACAAGGAGGAGTGAAGTTCTCTAAATAGATGGCCTCATTAGAGATGCGGAGGTCATCTATCCTTCCATTAAAATAGCGGTTAAATCCAAATTGCCTTCCTATTTCTATATTGGCACCATTAAAATTTATTGGATTATTAAATGCGGCTACTTTCTCATATTGTAGTTCTCCATCTACAAAGAGGCACATGCCAAGATCTTGATCGATCACAATGGCCACGTGATACCACTGGTTGGCATTCCATTCATTTTTATCGCTATATACTTGAGCAACTTGGCCAACCGCCTCTACATATACAAATCTCAGTGTTCCCGGTGGATTAGTGGTTCCGGCTTGTGTTAAAGATAAATGCCATTCCATAACATTTGGATCGGGTATTTCTGTGCCAATTAATATAATTTCATTTTGGAGGTATTCATCCACACTATATTCAAGATTGAACCAAAATTCAATGGTTCTTGCATTAGTAGCAGCTAAGGGACCAATGTCCACATAATTATCATTCCCATCGAAGTACAAAACAGGTGATTGTGAATAGCTGTTTAATGAGAATAGCAAAATGATAAGGAATAATAAATTTTTCATAATTGATTTGTTTAATGCACAGGATTAATTCAAATCCAAATATAGTTAAAAAAGCTATATGATAATAAGGTTTGAAATATGATTTGTTTCAGATAAGTGGACTTAGTGTTAAGGCAATATCAAATCTGTTGTTTTAGAGTTGCTTAGGTGTATCCAATTTGTTTTTTTGAGGAAATAATAGGCTGATTTTTATAATGCCTATTTTGTATTTTGCTTATACTACCTATTTTCTACTTGTGAGTTTTGCTATAAGCTCTTTTGTTCCTGATTAAAAATATATTCAATAAATATGGCTGCACTTAGGCTTTTTGAGACTATGTTTTATGGATTCTTTATAAAGTATTTCGGTGACAATTTAATTTACCTTGCAGTTAATATAGTATATAAATAAGTAAATAGAGTTGTATGTTGTTGAATCAATGATGATTAACTTTGTGATGTAAATTTAAATACTAATATTATGAGTTTAAAAAAGCAATATTTAAAAAGTAAGCCTATATGTAAAGTAACTTTCTCTATGGATAAAGAAGCTGTTGCGGGTGCTAGCCAAGTTGATTTATTAGGAGAGTTTAATAGTTGGAATATGGCTGATGCTATCAGCATGAAAAAATTAAAAAATGGGACCTTTAAAGTGACTGTTGATTTGCCAACTGGTTCTGAATTTCAATACAAATATTTGCTAGATGGTGAAAAATGGATAGCTGATGATAGTGCTGATAAGTATGTCAATAGTGGATTAGGGGCCGAAGAGAATGCTGTAGTAGTCTTATAAATCAGGGCTTACTTTTATTTTGTCCGCGGATTATCGCAAATTAACACGGATTATAAACAAAGATCAGCTTTGCTGAACATTGTTTAAAAATTAAATCTGTGAAAATTAGCGGAATTAGCGGATAGATTTTCTCTTTATTAAAATAGATATCGATTCTTGATCGTAAAGATAAAGTGTGAGTTTGCCCTGTCTTATAAATTGTATTTCTTTTCTTTATTGACATTCTGTATCTATCTTTTCAATTAATAATTAAATGAAAAGTATATTTCAATTTCCTTAATCTGTCTTTTTTGGATTTTCTCAAATACTTTAATACTGACAAATATACTTATCTATTTTCTTATGGATGTGTTGGTTTCTTCTCGTATCTATCATTGGTACAGAAACTCTAGATTAGAAAAGGAAGTTTATTAAACTAAATTCATATTGAAGTTCAATATTTCTAAATACTTATTAAATTTGATGATTGTTTGAGTTCTTCAAATTATTTTGGATATGAAAAGGAATGTTATTCACCTTCAATTTGTTCTTGTTCTTATAGCCATGATTATGGCTATCCCTCCTGTTATTGCCCAAAACTCAAATAGAGTAGATAGTTTAAGTTTATCATTAAACTATAGTAAATCGGAGCCTGAAAAACTCATCCTTCTATTGGAATTAGCTGAAGAACTTATGAATAATAATCCGGAGCAATCTTTAAAGTATGTAGATGATGCGCTGTCTATTTCTCAAAATAGAAATGACAAAAGCGCTGAGGTGCAGGCTTTGATTATTATGTCTGAGATTTATTGGGGTATGACAGATTTTAAATCTGCTTTGGAATTGGCTACTGAGGCAAAGTTATGGGCAGAGAAAAATGGAATGCATGCTGAGTTGGCTATGTCATATCGCTTATTGGGTTTGAATTATGTTGATTTAGGAGATTATAAAAAAGCTTCTGAGCATTTTTTTAATTCACTTAAAACATTCGAAAACATACAAGATAAAGAAGGAATGGCCATGGCTACCAGCAGTATTGGTTATGTGTATTTTGATCAAGAAAACTATGATAAAGCATTGGAGTATTATTTTAATTCATTAAATCTGGCCAAAGAAATAAACGATAAGGTTGGCATTTCCAGAGGGCTAAATAATATTGCAGCTGTTTATGGTAATAAAGGAGAATTTGAAAAAGCTCAATCTTATATTAAACAGGCCATTGAAATAAACCTGGATTTAGGAAATAAACAATGGGTAGGTATTAATTATATGAATTTGGGTTTGACAAGTCAGGAGTTTAATCAATCTGAGGAAGCTTTAATGTATTTCAATAAAGCACTTATCATCTTTCAAGAACTAGACAATACCATTTGGCAAGCGAAATGTCATTTGAATATTGGAGCTTTTTATATACATGAGCAAAGATTTGATTTGGCTTTTGATTATGCTAAACTAGCTCTTCAAAAAGCCGATTCGCATCAAATGAAAAAGATTGCTTTTGATGCCTATGAATTATATCGTGATATATATTTAGCAAAAGGGGATACCGTATCTGCTTATGGATATACACTTAAGATTATAGAGGCCAGAGATAGCTTAAATGTGGAGAAAAATAAAGCCCTTCTTTCAAAATTAGAAATGCAATATAATTTCGAGAAGAAAGAACAAGAGGACCGCATTAAGCAGCAAAAAAGCGATTTTATTAAAATCATTATTATATTAAGTCTAGTATTTGCTCTGGTTATTATTGTTTTATTATGGGCTCGTCAACGAGTTAAAGCTAAGAATACCGAGTTAGAGAAGTCTGCATTGGAAGAAAAGTTAGAACATAAGAATAAAGAGTTCACCCTTCATGTGATGTCGCTTATGAAGAAAAACGAGATTCTTAGCAATATGACAGATAAACTTCTTCATGTGGCTGAAGAAGCAGTTAAGGAAGAAACGAAGTATGCCATAAAAAAAATAGTGGAGGAACTTCAAAACAGTACTGATGATGAAATTTGGGATGAATTTGAATTACGATTCTCCCAAGTTCATAGTGGTTTTTATGCTCGTCTGCTCGAAAAATACCCAAACCTATCGCCAAGTGAACAGAAATTATGTGCTTTCCTGAGACTAAACATGACCACCAAGGATATATCTGAGCTCACCGGGCAAAGTATAAATACCCTAGAAACGGCTAGGTACCGCCTTCGCAAAAAATTAGATTTAGTTAATTCTCAAGTGAATCTAATTACTTTCCTTAGCCAGATTTAAGTTAAAATCCAGTATGCATTCATTCAATATTTGGGGTAGACTTGTTGTGATATCAAGTGGAATCCACTAAATTACAGTTTCCCGAAAAATATACAAGGTATACATAATCAGTGGTGTATAAATCTTGTACAGTTAATGTAGGGGTAGATAATACATTCTCATGCATTTTTGTAGGGGCAGTTTTTTTGATAGTGAGTATTTGAGATCATATGTTTGTGCTTTAAAACTAAAAATGATGTCAATTAAAAAGCCAGAGGTAAAAAATCCGGATAAGGAGTTGGATGATGACTTAGATGAAATCAGACAATTTCTTAAGAAGAAAAAAATCCAGAACGATGTATTAAAGAAATTAATGGAGAAGCCAGAATTGGGTTTCTCAGAAATAAAAAACAATAAATGATGAGAAAATTTACACTTTTAATTTTAATAGGATTTATTATTCAACTGGGGGTATTTGCTCAAAGTAACCAAAAAAGCGTTCAGGAAGTCGTATTTGAGGAAGACTTTAATGGTTGGACAGATATTGAAGCAGAAGGCTGGTTTACTTTTAGTGGAACTGATTGGAATTATATTTATCCTGAAGCGGATGCGATTACTTATTTTAAACAAGACCCCTCTGATTATATGCTTCTGATCACTCCAGAAATAGATTTAACAACAGCATCGAGCCTAACATTTAGTCATAAGATGATTTCTAGTGTTGAAGGAATGAAAATAGAAGTAGGAACCATGACTGACCCTACTGATCCTGCCACATTCACATTGTTAAATATTGTAGATATCAACTCAGGAGAATGGACTACCGAAGGTACCTTAACCGCTTTAGGTGGAGTAGAAGGCAACATGCATATTGCTTTTAATGCTCCTGCTTCTTGTCCTGCATATACCATGCTCGGGATTGATGATGTTGTGATTGTTGCCGATGATGTTCAATCAGACTGGCCAGCATATATCACAAATTTAGAAATAACTCCAGGGGAAATGGGGGCTAATCATGCTATTGTTTCTTGGACGAATCCTAGTGAGCAAGCAGATGGTGATCCACTTACCGAATTAGATTCTATTTCAGTATTTATGAACGATATGTGGGCATATACTATTATTGACCCAGTTATAGGAGAAGTAGCATCTGCTCAAATTGATATACCAGAACCAGGCTTGTATGTTTATTCATTAACGGCTCATAATAGTGAGGGGTCAAGTGTTTCTATTTATAACGATCCTCCAATTTGGGTTGGTTTAGATACTCCTGGTGAGGCTGAAAATGTTGTTTTAACTGTAACCAATAATAATACCACTACCCTTACTTGGTCTGCGCCTTCTGTTGGGGCTCATGGAGCGTATTTTGATGGTGAAGTTGGTGCCTATAAAATAATAAGAGTAGACGGTTGGGAACATACTGTAGAAGGAACAGAGTTCACTTTTACTGAAGAAGTAGAAATCCCTGGAACTTATGTTTATTTTGTGAGGGGTATTAATACATCTGGTGAAGGCATAGCCGCAGTATCAAATGCTGCAGCCTATTATTTTGATGGATACCTTTTAGCAGAAGATTTCTGGGTGTCGGTTCCCGCCTTAGAATGGGTTTTAGATGGTGAAGGATTAGATGATTGGTACCATTGGCCAACAGATTATACTGGAGGGGATTTTTGGGAATCTATTTTCTATCCTAATACTTCCAACCCTTTTACTGGTGTCGCTAGAGCCGTTTCTCCAGTAATAAATAGTGAAGACCAAGCTTCATTAACGCTGAAATTTAAACACTTTCATAACTGGACTTCTGGTTCCTATGACTTCAAGGTTCAGACCTCGATAAATGGAACCGATTGGGAAGATGCTTGGGTAAAGGAGATTACAGGTTCACAATCTGGAGAAACTGAGTTAATAGTTATTGATAATGATCATGTGGGTTCTTCAAGTTTCCAATTCTCTTTTGTATTTGAAGGCAACTCAAGCAGTTTAGAGTTTTTTGCTTTTGATGAAGTGCGACTTTATCCATCTAACGAAATTAATTTAGTAGCAAGTGAATTGCAGCTTCCTGCTATCATTCAGCCTAACGATATTGTTTCACCGCTTGCCTATATGGAAAATTGGGGGTATTTAAGTACTGATTTTACTGCTGTTCTTACTTTCTATCAAGGGTCTGATGCGGCTTATGTTTCAGAGATTAATTCAAATATTGAGGGAGGTGCAAATCAGGAATTAAATTTTGAGGACTGGACAGCACAAGAAGGTGCTTATCTAGCAGAGCTTATTATTACCGCAGAAGGAGATGAAAATCCAGATGATAATACCATCACTCAATCCTTCGATGTGGTCTACCTCAATGCAGAACGAACACTAGTAGTTTGCGAGGAAGCCACAGGAACTTGGTGTGGATATTGTCCTGGAGCAGCCATGGGTTTAGATGAGTTAGTGGAGAATGCATGGCCAGTAGCTGTGATAGCTTACCATAGTGGTGATGAATACGAAACTACTCAAGGAAGGGAGCGATTAGATTATTATGAAGTAAGTGGATATCCAACTGTTGTATTTGATGGTGTTGAACAATTTGTGGGAGGTAGTGCTTCGCAAAGTATGTACGATAATTATCTTCCTATAGTTCAAGATAGACTATCTATCCCTGCAGCAGTTTCGGTGGAAATCGAAGATATTATTTTTTCAGGGGATGTTTTAATTGCTAATATCTCTATGGAATCAGGTTCTCCACTTGAAGGAGATCAGATAGCATTAATAGCGGTTTTGGCTGAGTCACACATTCCAGAAAGTTGGCAGGGCTTTGACGAGTTAGATTTTGTGGAAAGAAGTATTTATAATGGTGCTATGGGCGTGCAATTAGATTTATCCGATCAAGTGGAAGAAAAGCAAATCAATATTAATCTAGACCCAAGCTGGGTGGTTGATAATAGTGAATTGGTAGTATTCGTACAAAACTTGGAGAGCAGAGAAATTTATAATGGTAATAAAATAGATCTGATGGCTGTTTCTATAAATGAAGTGAGCAAATGGGTCGCTATATATCCCAATCCTGCTTCTGATTTTATCAGTATCAGCAATTGTGGTGATGCGGATATCAACATTTATAACCTACAAGGACAACAAGTATTAAGTCAAAGAATAAATGGTGATTTCGATAGAATAAATGTTTCAGGTTTAGATTTTGGAATGTATACCATAGAATTTATACTAGAGGGAGAGAAGTTCACAAAAAAGATCATGATCAATAATTAGGAATTTTTTATAGTTGATGATAAGAGCCTCATAGCTTCAGCTATGGGGTTTTTATTTTTATAGCGTGAGTATGACGGATTAATAAAACCAACGTAAAGGCTTAATTAAATAGCCTAGGTAATTATCAAACTGAGGATGGTAGCCATGTTTAAAGCCTTCTTTGTACAGGTTAAATAGGTTTTCAGGGTAAGTGTAGTAGCTATACTTTTTAAGCTTCCAAGTAAAATTATTTACAAAAAAAAGAATAAAGAATGAGAAGGCAATAGACCAAACTAAGTATTCGGGTAATAAAAGCTGGACAAGTGTGGGTGGGATCAGGAAAATGGCGAAGTCGGCCAGAGAGGAAAGGTTGAATAAGTATAAGTTTCTTGGCTTCACTCTAAATATCAGGTGAATAATTTGTGAGGAAATCATGCTAATGCTAAAAGCTATTACTGAAGCCCAGAACAAATGTAAATCTACTTTCATCAGAATCAGAAGGAATACAGCAACTTTAAGCACTGAGGTAGAAATATGGATGATAGTAGACAAAAGTCCTCTAGGAATAAATATTTCTTCTTCTATCAGGTCGAAATTAGCTACTGATAGACCAATAATTCCTCTATAGGATTTAACATGAGGAGCATCGGTATAATAGCCATGATAAATAACCTCGTTTAATGCTTTTGAAGGCGGATGAAAATAGCAGGTTCCCAATTTAGCCTTTTCGGAGGAGTCCATATTTAATAGTATCGGAGAATATTTTATTGCGTCAAAGTAAAGCGCAAGCTCAGCCCACCACTAGTAGTGGAATTAGGATACTGATTGGCTACATGAGGCTTATTCATAATCCTATCGAAGTATAATCTTACCGTAAACTTCTGACTTACCATATAGTCGGCCGAGAAGTTCAGAGAAGTGATTCTTTGTCCGGAACTAATCTGGTCAATATCTTGATCTAGCCTCCTGAGGATGGTCATATTATCACGAACAGAGAAGTCAATTTTTAAGTTCAAGTCAGAATTAAGCTGCTTTTTACTTCCTTTACTTCCAAGGGTTTTAATGGCAAATTTCACATTCTTAATTCTATATCCTAGTCCAATAATGTATTCATTGCTCGTAACCTCTGTCAACTGATTACCTACAAAACTCAATGATAGATTCCTCGATTTCTTAAATTCTAAATTGGTTAATAAGCTATTATTCCAGGTCATATCCAGCTTAATCAATGGACTAAACTGCTCAGAGATACTCAATAAGGTCATGTCGTACTGATTTATGAAATCACCATTGGTATTTAAGGCGCTTGGATGACCAATATCGTTCACGTCGTCGTAATTTACATTACTAACATATGAACCAATACTATAAGCTGATCTATAACTATGAGTAACGGTTACGTTTTTGAATAGTTTTCTCAATGCTGGAATCTTACTTAATCCCTTATAGGTCACTCTCCAGTTAGGGAATGGGATTTTAGGGAAATAATTCATAGGAATAGCATCGGGAGAGCGGTTGGTATATGCAGCTACAAAAGCACCATGAAGCACATCCTGTGAAGAAGCACTATATCCTGAAGGGAATCCCGTAGAATCGATGGTTCCTCCATTATAATATGGGTTTTCGCCAGCTAATCTTTTGGCCATTTGAAGGCGATATTCCTTCATTTTAGAATAAGATTTAGTGCTATTATCATCGGCTACTTTATCAAAAGAAGTACCAATGGTTAAGAAAGACATACTAAAGCTTCCTCTTTCCATTGGAGTATATTCTTGGAATATCTCAAAGTCACTATCGTATTTATAATAACTCTGTCTGGTATAGCTATAAGTTCTGGTAGCCGTTAATTCTATCCTCAAATCTCTAATAGGTTCAAAGGTAGCTCGAGCATTTAAATTCGTACTGTATTTATCGAAGTTCAGGGTGTTTAAACTGCTGTCTTGAGATAGCCAATAGATGTGATCGGAATACTTGGTAATGTCGTTCTCCCAACCGAATACATATCCTATGCCTGGTGCCATTTGTGACCAATTATTACCTATGGCTCCTGGCTCTGGATAGAAGCCTGGCATAAGATTACCTTTACTTTGCGACCAAGTTACAGAAGCATCTTTCCACATCATAAGGAATTTTAATGAGTTGTCAGCAATGACTTTAAATACTTCAGATTTCTTCTTGGTGGTATCCTGAGCTTGCTCATTGCCTCCTCTTCCTGTAGCACCCCGTCTGGCTGAGCTTTGTTTCTTATTCCTTCCTCTACTTTTTTGGTTTAACTTTTTCAGGTATGGGACTTTGTTATAAAGCTTCTCCATTCTGATATTACCATTTAAGGAGAGGGTGTTAGAATTCTCAATAGTATTTCCTAGCCTCACTTGAAGACTTTGTGGACTTGCAGTCCAATGATAATCCCCTTGATATCGGGCATTTGCCGTTATCCAATCGAAAATAGGAATCTTATTGATTGGAATAGAGTAATTCAAGGATATAGATTGGTCAAATTGATTCATTCTTCCTCCACTTACGATACTCGACCAGACACTATCTCGATAGAAGTCCATATAATTGGCGTCTCCACGGTCAATTCTACCAGCGGGCTCATCTATACTAGCTTTGGCTTGGGCAGAGTATTCCAATTTTAAACCTCTGGTCAAGTCAAATTTTAGATTGTAATTTCTATTCCAATCAAAGCGTTTGGTCCATGTCCAGCGCATGGGTACATCGCCTTTACTCTTATTCCTCATTCGCTTGTCAGCATATTCTCTGTTCACATCCATACGGAAAGAGAAGAGCTTGGGTATGTAGTAGAAATTGAAATCACGAATAATTTTTAGAGATTTTCCTCTAAAGATTTTCATCTTTTTAAAAGGCTCTACAGGTTTTGGATTAAGAGCTAGATTATATCCTAAACCTCCTCTGTATGTTTTCTGAAGATGGTATTCCACATCAATACTTCTATGGAATATCTCAGAGTAACTATAACTAACATCAAAGTTCTCAATGTCCCATGGTTTCTGTTTGGTCATTCTCTGACCTGTTCTGTCTTTTCTTACATTGATGAAGTTGATATTCTTACGAATAGTCACGTCTTGAGACAGTGCTTTTACAGAATCTTTTTGTGTTTTGCTGGCATATGAATCTAGATCTTTATCAAACTTGATATCAGGATCTAGGGGATTGTATTCTGGAGTTAAACGAGATTCAGAATAATCAAAGTGCATAGGTACTTTTACTCCCCATTCTTCTGGGAAAAGTTTACCAAGAGATAGGTTAGTGGCGATATCAAAATTGGTATTGTCTTCTTGTTGGCGATCATTAATTTTACTTTCTAATCCACCAAATCCAGCAGTACTGTGGGTTCCTGAAACTATCACATTACCAAAGTCAGCTAAGTCAACCTTAGCTCTTGCAGTGGCCGCCCAAGCCGATTTATTATCGAAATCAGTTACTCGTAATTCATTTACCCAAACTTCAGCACACTTTGGTAGTCCATCATCTTCAGTATCATTTACCCCTTGTTTTTTAGGGTTTCTAATACCAATCATAATGGCTCTAACATCGCTAAGGCTTGGTGCACCTAAGACGGTAATAATATTGTTTCCATCCATTTCTGAATAGGGTAATATCAGGCTGATATTCTCCGCATCGGCTCTTTCTGCTATATTTCTGTTTAATTTGGTATCGACTAGTTTTTCCAGCTCAATATCAAGGCTATTAGCATCAGGCCAAATGGCATTTGGATCAGAAGTTCCCCAATCTGTTAAGTTTAATGGAACTTCATATTCATAGTAGTTATCAGTGAAGTCAGAACCCATTCTAAGGAATAAGGTTAATTCACCATCCTCTAAATTATCATCTATATTGGATCGTTCAGCATGTACAAACATCTTTAAGCGTTTATATCTTCTGAAGTCGAAGTCCGTGGTTTTGAAAACGGCTCGTGCATCTCCATCTACCAATCCGCAAGTGAGAATTTGCATGGATTGCTCATTCTGTCTCTGTAAATTTGTAGTTCCAATATTTACTTCTCTATCAATACCCGGAGGTAATACATAAGGGATAGGTGTTCTTTGTCCGTTCTCTTCAATATTGATAGCAGCTGTTTCAAAAACAGTACCGCTCTGCTGGTCATTCGGGATATATTCGCCAGGGGAGAGCAGACTATACTCATATTTTCTCCAATCGCTTCTTACCAATTCTAAAGTAGCAAAACGTAATATAGTTTGCTCTTTAAATCCTTTCATGAACATCCTCATAAAACGGATGGAATTGAAATCACTGATTTGGCCAACCACCTTATTGGGTCTTTTAATCGGAATTTTAAACTGATACCATTTGGTGGTGATCTCATCACCATTTTCGTATTTCACATTATCTGCAACACGCATATCGGTGATGTATCCTCGTCCCACTTCCATGTCATCAGGATTTAAACTGATTTCGTATTGGAAATATCTTTCAGATTCACTTAAGGTATTGTCTCTATTGATGTCTTCTACGTCAGGTCGTGTAGTTCCAGTAGTAGAATAATTTTCGTTGGAGAATTCTGAAGCAGGGGAGTTGCCATCAGGTCCATTATACTTTTTGTATCTTTCGAGGATACTCTCATATGTCACATCGTTATCATAATCCGAGCCTCTAAAATAGTGGAAGTTATCACCAGATGGGTCGGCATTAGCATTGGCATAGGCCGCAGATGCAGCACCATATTTATTAGCAATTATATCTAAATATTGTGTTTCGAAGAATCCTCGCTCATCGTCATCTCTTAAACCGTCGAATCCGACATCTTGAAAAGGTCTGGCTTCAGGTCTGTTATCAAAGGCATCAACTAAAGATTGTAAAGATGGAACCAAGCCCCAAATGGTAGTGTCCACGTCTACTTTTATTTCATCAACAGGTAAACCATTTTCAAATCCTTTTCTGCTGTCTCTTAAAACATCTTCCGAAACATCTCCAAGGTTAATATATAATTCTCCACCAGTACTATTTGGATTGTTAGCAAATGGATCCATAATCCAAAATTCGAGATATTCAACATTGGTAGACTCAAAATCTGAGGTTTCAATTTCGCGCATGATACCTCCCCATCTGCTTTCAGGATCTAATAGGTTTCCAAACTCATCTATACCAGCAGTACCTCCAGCAACGGGTTCTACATCGTAGTTATATGGTCCTTTTGCAGTAGGATAATAGGCCAAGTTAAATACCGGAATGTTGGTTGGATATCCATTGGGGGTTTCCTTATTGGGGAAAACCTCTTTTTCTAATACTTGTCTAACTTCGTCTTTTGATAGCTCATCGGCAGTGATGTTTGGTGGACGCAGATTTCCTTGATCGTAGAATAATGGGTCGATGATATACCAAGCTAGTTTTGCTCTGTTTTTACCGTAATTCAGTCCAGTATTAAGTGCTGCTTCAGGGAACTGATCTATTTGGCCTTGAGGAGTACTGGCTAATACCCATCGGGAAACCATTTTTAAATCTATAGTAGATTTTGTTCCTTCAAAATCATCAATATATGATGTACCACTGTTTCCTATGGCACGGCTATGACCAGGTAAAAAGTGAGCAAATTCTCCGTTTAAGGTTACTAATGAACGGGCATCGGTTTCAATTAATGGTAATTTATCCACCATTTTTGTAATCCACCGCGATTCTTTTTGGTAACTCATATCTAGTCCCCAAATGGTATTATTAATAGGGTCGTCACCAATATTGGTTTTTTGAGTGATTGGCTTTTCACTTAGGTTTAAAATAGTACCACCTAAATGTAAATTGGGGTTCATTTCATAATCGAAATGGGCTCCCATCATTCTCTTTTGTTGAATGGCAAAAGCAGAATTGCTTTCCATAGAGATATTAATAGGTGTTCCTGAATTCAGAATACCTTCATTAATAATTCTTACTCTACCCAAAGTATAATCTACGGTATAATCTACATTTTCTGTTAAAGGAATTCCACCTGCTGTCACGCGTACTGAACCTGCAGGAACATTAAGTGCATTTAATGAAATTTCTGACCCAGAGGAAGATTTATAATATCCTTCTAATAGATATTTATTTTTTGCAGGATATTGTTGGGCTTCACTTTTGGTTAAACTATATAAACTATCGTAGCAATATAGATCTGCCAAGGCATCATCATTCAATTTGGTTCTTAAATAGTCTCCGAATGGTTCGAGCATGGTAAAGAATATCCGCCCATTAGAAGCCTGAATTGTTCCTCCATTAGTAGCAGCATTATTGATGAAGTCAAAAACTCCATCAGGATAAGGGTTGCTTTGTTGGTCCAAATTATCAAAATTCATCACCTCAATCAAAGGCACTCCTTTAATATCTTCTCCTCCTTGTGGTAAATATCCTTTTGAAACACCATCCTCGCCACCTGTGTAGAGGATGTTCATAATGAAGTCTTCACTATTAACTTGGTAAGCTCCAATATTATAAATGTTCTTCATCATTAAATCCCAAAGTGGGATGGAGGTATTAACAGAGGTGCTCTTTAAAAGTTTTACAATAAGCGTATTTGGAGCAATAATTCCCTCATCGGAGAATTCTCCCACTTGATATACCTTTTGTTCTGGGTCCCCAATAATCGTATATTGGTAGGCGATAGCTAAAACTTGGTCGGGGTTTAGTCTGGTATTTAAGGAGATAAAACCTAATTTGGTATTTACCGAGTATTCTGAGGTTTTTAATTTACGAGCCAATTCTACTTTCTCATAATCAATACCCGATGTCATTCCTTTTCCTTGTAAGTGGTTAGTGACACTGCTGATATTTCTGACCACATTGGTGTCAACAAAAGTTCTTAAGGTATTGGAGTTGTCATCAGGATAAGAGTTGCCAGCTACAGGATACAAATCTTGGAAATAAGGGTTATATTCCCCTAAATCTTGAAAGGCTACAATGTTTCTATTGTCAGTAGTTGGCGAACCAATGTTTGTCACCCAAACTTCAGTTTTGGTAATATTGATATTAGAATTAACAATAGGCAATTCTTTTAAAGAAGGCTCATAGTTTTCCTTGAAATATTCAGCCAATAAGAAGTGTTTGTTCTCTTCATACTGGTCAACTCTAAGCTCGAACTCATTGGTTTGTGCTCCTCCTTGTACTGTTAGAGATGAAGACTCACTCTTTTGTTGCGAAAAGACAGAAGTTACGGTTAATTTCCCAAATTGTAATTTGGTTTTAATACCAAAGAGACTTTGGCTACCTTGAATTAATGTAGAGGTTAAAGGAAGAGTTACATCCCCTGCTTCAATTAATTTGATGATTTCATCTTCGTCGCCTTCGTATTTTAATTTCAGCTTGTTTTCGAAATCGAAAGTGGCTTCGGTATTATAGTTGACTTTAAACTCAATTTTATCTCCAATTTTTGCCAATACATTCAACTGGATTTTCTGTTGAAAGTCAAAGTTGGTTACACTTTGCTGTCGAACGTTTAGAGCAGGGTCTTCTCGTTTGTTATTAACCACGCCAAACATTAATTCTGCCGAACCCTGAGGACGAATGTCGATGGTGTTTCCACCAAATATTCTGTCAAAAACTTTACCCCCAATATGAATAGATGGAATGATACCTCCATTGGCTCCTGCATTATTGGCATTAGAACGTTCTGCCCAGTAATTTTCTAGAGACTGTTCTTCTTCAAACTGTCTGTACTCCTGCATGTCCATCCTTTGGGGTGGGCGATAATCCAGTTCACCCATTTTATTGGTTACCACATATTGGTTGGTTTTAGGATCGAAAACTACATTTTGTTGTATGTTTTTGGGGTCTTGAAGGAAAAGATTAGAGTGTTGGGTTCCTCCGGTGTAAAACAAGTTATCATCTCCTTGAAAAGGAAATTTTAAATCAACCTTTTTTGTAGTATCGGTAGTGGTACTATCTGGTGGATTTAAAAATAAGGTAGACCCGATGGGTGCAGCCCATATTTTTTGGATTAAAAAATTGGGGATGAGCAACATCAGAGTAAACAATAGTAAAAGCAGTACCCTTGTAAAAAACCTCATTAAATATTATATCTTTTGCTAAATGGTATTGCTACCTTTAGTTCATCATTAACACTTTATTTTCTATAAAACCTTAAGGCTCGCCTTAATCAAATCTTCCACCTTATCAATCTCAGGATTTGAAGTAAAGACTTTCTTTAAACCTTTTTCAGCCATTTGCTTAGAGAAACCTAGGGCTATCAATGCAGATAACGCTTCTTCTTTAAAGGTATTGTGTTGGAATGGTAAATTATCGCCATCGGTTACCAATTTATCTAGTTTGTCTTTTAAATCGACAATGATTCTTTGTGCACCTTTCGCTCCAATTCCCTTTACGGCTTTTAATGCGGCCACGTTTCCGGTATCTATAGCTTCATAAACTTCATCAGAAGTCATCGAAGACAAAATCATTCTTCCTGTGCTCGGACCAACACCAGAAACGCTAATTAATTTCCTAAAAACTTCTCTTTCGTAAGTATCAAAAAAGCCAAATAAGGTTTGGGCATCCTCTCTAACTATAAAGTGAATAAAAAGCTTTACGCTTTCCTCTTTTCCTATACGGGAAAATGTGTTTAAAGAAATGTTTACGTAATATCCTACACCTGAGCAATCTATGACGGCATAGGCGGGATTCTTCTCAACTAATTTACCTTGTATATATTCGTACATCTTTTTAAAGCTGATTCAATCGCCAAAAGTACAAATATTCCTGAATTGAGTATGGAAGTATCAGATTTTGATGAAAATATCTTATGGTTCTAAATAGAGTTGTTGTTTGCGGCTGAAAATGAAAAAACCGACTCGGTATGAAAGTCGGCTTTTTATAGTAAATTGATGATCTTTATATTGTTTTATTTTCTCCTAGCTTCTTACTCTATTTCTTCTTGTGCTTCTTTTTTATTGGCCACCGGTAGTGCTGGCTCGACTTCCTTTTCAATGGATTCTTCTTCTACTTTAGCCTCCTCAAAATTCCCAGAATTTAATATCCAATAGGAATCTTTAGTTCTATGATTATAGAGGTTTCTTTGCCATTGGTAATCCATTTTAAAATGCCTTCTGATATTATTATCTATCATAATAGATTTCCCTTCAGGCACATATAGTTTTAATGTGATTTCTTGGCTTCTCCATTTAGAACTTTCGCCTAATTTGAAATACGGGTCCAGTAATAAACCTGTTGAATCAATAGTAAAATGATAGTAAGTATTTTCTATATTGATATTAGCCTGTTCTTCATTTTTCCCATTTGAGCTTTTGTATAGCTTCAGGGCGAAACTATTTTTATCATTTTCAATAATTTCTAATCTGGGTTCTCCATAAATTTCATCATCATGAAGGATGGGATGGTTATTATCTTGTGAAACCACAGTTTTGTTATCACTAGATAGTATATTTTGATAGTAAGAATTGGTATTTAATCTGATATTTAGTGTGTCGGATTGTACTTCTTCAAAATCGTATTTTGTGATTTTTATAGCATCTTTATGATAAGCTCTAATGGTAGTATAACTCATCCCTAAAGAAACAATGAGTGCCACAACCCAGGCCTGCCATGCTATGGTTCCAACCATTTTGTTTCTTTTTAAGTTAAATAGGAATCTAATTCCATGAAATACCATCATAATAATTGGAATGAGGACTAAAACTGTTAGTGCTGTTAGAGTGATGGAAGCATATTCATTAGCAATAATGAATTTGCTCATAAAAGCAGGGAAAGACATTCCTTGGATAAAGAAACCCTCGAATTCTAGTTCAGGAACTAGATTAAGATATAGAATTCCAAAACCAACTAATAATCCAGCACCATAAATGAATAGAATTAGTCCCAAAATGAATTTTAATATTCTGAGAATGATTCGTCCGAAGGCTTTAACAAAGGTTTCTATTTTTTGAAGTCCAATTTTGCGAGCCGGGCCTGTTTTATGATAGACTCCCATGGCTTCTTCTGAAAAATCAGAAAGACGATCTTTTAAATATTCTGTTTCTTCTTTTACTTTGCTTTCAATGTTTTTCACATTCACTTTTTTGCCTTCCATGCGGATGCGGTCACTTGTACTCGCAGCTTCAGGCATAAGTAGCCAAAGGCCTAAATAAATTAAAATGCCTATACCACCAGTGGTTACTAAAATCACAAAGATAATTCTGATAATAACAGGATCTAGATTGAAATATTTTCCTAAACCCGATGCAACTCCAGCTACATGTGCATTAATGGGATCGCGAAATAAATGTTTCTTGAATTTGTTGAAATGACTGTTTGGCTCAAAAGGCTCATCAGAACTATCTTCTTCCATTTCGTAGGGCTGTCCCATGATTTTCATGATATCATCCACGTCTTCCATGGTGATCACTGAAATCTGCTCTGGGGTTCTTTCCTTAAATAGCTCCGCGATTCTGGCTTCTATGTCGGCCACAATTTCATCGCCACCATCCTCTTTTTTAAAGTGAGCATTTAGTTTCTTAAAATACTGGGTTAATTTTTCGTAAGCGTTTTCATTAATATTAAAAACCCACCCGCTTATATTTATTGTTAATGTCTTTTCCATCTTGATATCGTTTAATGTTTTACAGATATGATTTTGTCGACTGCAGTGGTGAGTTCATCCCAACTGCTTTTCAGCATGATGAGCGAGGATTCGCCCAATTCAGTTAGCTGATAATATTTTCGTGGTGGGCCCGAGGTAGACTCTTCCCATCTATATTGGAGGAGTCCGTCGTTTTTTAAGCGAGTAAGTAATGGGTAGAGCGTTCCCTCTACCACAATCAGGTCAGAGCTTTTTAGTTTGTCAATAATGTCAGATGCATAGGCGTCTTTTTCGGCTATAATAGCAAGTGTGCATAGCTCTAAAACACCTTTTCGCATCTGTGCTTTTGTTTTCTCAATGTTCATTATACTTTTGTTTTCATGGGTAAAATTATAATACTATGCGATGCAAAGATAGTATAAAAACACAGTACTATGCAATACAAAGTACTAAAATATTTGGATATGACGCACTAGATGTTGTGTAAGGTATTGAAAAACAAAAATTAAAGGAGTAGTAAAAAGATTAAAAAATATTCTGTATGCTATCCATTAGCACTTTTTCATCCCCATTATGGAAGACCACATGGATAGGGATATAGAAAAGGGGACATGATTTTAGTACATCTTTATGTTCCGAAGTGGATAGTCTTTGAGCATCTTTTTCGGTTGTTACAATGAGTTTGTTTTTACTAAAAACATCGGTGTATGTTTTGTGAATGAGTTCAATATCTTTTTTAGTATAATTATGATGATCGGCAAAACTTAAAACAATGAGTTCGTTACAAAACCTTTTTAAGTAATCTTGAAGCGGGTAGGAGTTTGCAATTCCTTCAAATAATAGAATAGTAGATACTGTTGGCTCCTTCTTGAGTTTATTACCTTGATTAAAACTTATGAAACCATCATATTCTATTTTGGAGAATAGGAGTTTTTGATGGTCTTTAAGTTTGAGTTCATCTTCGAATCTTCTGCGGGTAATTGGTGATAAAACAACAGGGGTTTTAGTGATTACAATAATATCTGCTCTTTTTGCACCTCTTCTAAATTCTCTCAATTGACCGCTAGGAACTACATGGTCTATCTTATAAACATTATGAAAATCAGAGAGCATGATATTGAGATCGCGGTGGATAAATCTGTGCTGATAAGCATCATCCAAAATCAAAAGTTCTGTTTCCGGATGGGTTTGCAAAAGTTTTTTAGCTCCTCTGTTTCTATTCCCATCTACTGCCACTTTGATATTTTCAAATTTATGATAATATTGCAAAGGTTCGTCCCCTATGGTATTGGCATCTGATTCGGAATTGGCAATGACATAACCTTTTGTTTTTCTGCCATAGCCTCTTGAAAGTGTTGCTAATTGATATTTGTCATTAAGTTGAGAAATGAGAAACTCAACATGTGGAGTTTTTCCAGTTCCTCCCATACTTAAATTTCCAACCGAGATAATAGGAACCTGATGTTTTGTCACACGAAATACACCCCAATCGAAAAGTAAATTTCGAATGAAGGTGATTGTCCCATAAATTAGGGATAGTGGTAAAAGCAAGATTCTTAAGATAAACACATCACAAATTTAAGTTTAAGTATTACGGATCTCAAGTTTTTTATACGTGATTTTATAAGAAAAGTTCTTCTTATATTTT
Source organism: Lentimicrobium sp. S6 (assembly GCF_013166635.1). Taxonomy (NCBI): domain Bacteria; kingdom Pseudomonadati; phylum Bacteroidota; class Bacteroidia; order Bacteroidales; family Lentimicrobiaceae; genus Lentimicrobium; species Lentimicrobium sp. S6. The sequence continues at coordinate 114,237 of NZ_JABKBZ010000005.1, forward strand.
TTATAAAAATTAAGACATAAAAAAGATTCAAAACCATACCTTTGTGATGTTAAAGTCTTCGCGTTTTTTATAGATAAATATGATGAAATTAAACCAGTTACTTGGAGCTCTCAATAGGTGGGCCCCTTTTACATTGCAAGAATCCTATGATAATTCCGGCTTGTTAGTTGGAGATCCAAGCCAAGAAATTGAAAAGATCTTGATAAGTTTAGATATAACAGAAGAAATCATTGAGGAGGCTATTCAAGGAGATTTTGACTTAATTATTAGTCATCACCCTGTAATATTTAAGGGTTTAAAAAGTTTGACAGGTAAAACTCCAGAAGAACGAGTGGTGATGAAGGCTATTAAACACGATATTGCTATTATGGCGATTCATACCAATCTTGATAATGTTATGCATGGAGTAAATGCAAAGATTGCCGAAAAATTAGGGATTCAGAATTTCAAGATATTACTTTCTCAAAAAGGATCACTGAAAAAGCTAGCTGTGTATATTCCTAAGTTACATTTAGAAGAGGTAAGACAAGCTATTTTTCAAGCTGGAGCTGGCCATATTGGTAATTATGAGAATTGTAGTTTTGGTACAGAAGGAACAGGAACTTTCAAAGGAAATAAAAACAGTAATCCTTTTGTTGGAAAAGTAGGTCAGTTACATGATGAAGCAGAGGTGAAATTTGAAACCATTTTTCCGGCACATATACAAGGGGAAGTGATTTCGGCACTATTGAAAAGCCATCCATACGAAGAAGTAGCTTATGATATTTATCAATTAGAAAATAAAAATGATAGTATAGGTGCAGGGATTATTGGTGAATTACCAGAAGAAATGGAAGAGGGGGTATTTTTATCTTTATTAAAAGAAAAAATGGATGTTGGTTGTGTTAGGCATACTTCTTTAAGGCAAAAACCAATTAAGAAAGTGGCGCTATGTGGTGGTTCAGGGAGCTTTTTAATTGGTGCGGCAAAGGCTTCACATGCCGATATATATATCAGTGGGGACATTAAATATCATGAGTTTTTTGAAGCCAATGAGCAATTTATAATTGCTGATATTGGGCATTATGAAAGTGAACAATTTACTAAAGTTTTGATAGCTGATTTTCTTATTGAAAATTTTCCTAAATTTGCAGTCCAAATTTCGGAGCATCAGACAAATCCGATAAATTACTTTTAGCAATAGAATAAACATTATCATATGGCAAGGAAAAAAAAGGTAGTTGAAGTTGAAGAACCAGTTGTAATTCAACATACCAAAACTGAGGAAGAAATTAAGAATGAACAAAGACTTACCGCTTTGTATTCATTACAATTAATTGATTCGCAAGTTGACAAGATTAAAATTGTAAGAGGTGAACTTCCTTTAGAGGTTGAAGATTTAGAGGATGAGATAGCAGGTTTAGAAACTCGTGTTGATAAATTTGTTCAAGAAACTGAGGATTTAGAAAGACTAATCTCTGAGAAAAACGGTGCTATTGTAGATAGCCAAGCGCTAATCAAGAAGTATGAAGAACAGCAAATGAATGTTCGCAATAATCGTGAATATGATAGTTTGTCTAAAGAGATGGAATTTCAGAATCTTGAAATCCAATTGGCAGAGAAAAGAATTAAAGAGTTTACTGTTGAATTAGATTCGAAAAAAGCCAGTATTGAGCAGGCTTCTGCTAAGCTTACCGAACGTCGTACTGATTTAGAAGTAAAAAAATCAGAGCTTGACGATATTATTAAGGAAACTCGTGTTGAAGAAGAAGAACTAATGATTAAGTCAGAGAAGTTTGAAGAAATCATTGACCCCAGACTTTTAAAAGCTTATAAGAGAATTCGTGGAAATGCTCGTAATGGACTTTCTGTTGTTCCAATTGAAAGAGATTCTTGCGGTGGATGTTATAATAAAATCCCACCTCAACATCAAATGGAAATTAAAATGAGTAAAAAGATTATCGTTTGTGAGTATTGTGGACGTATCTTAATTGATTTTGATTTAGCTGAGTCTATACAATTATAATAGATTCATTTTAAAATATATAATGCTGTTGAACTTTGTTTTGACAGCATTTTTCTTGCCTAAGAAATTCTTATCGTTGCCGAAAACCATTTGCTTAACATATTTTTAGTAAATGACACTGTCAATTCTTGTATCTTTAGGCCATAAATTTTACACACAACATCCATGAAAAAATCTTTACTATTTGTTTTGACGGCATTGGCTATGTTCTCCTTTGCCCAGGTTCCGTATAACCAGAATATTGATCAAAAATGTAGTCACCAACATCATTTTGAACAAAGCTTTAAATCGACCAATGATGTTACTCATGTAGCAGATCTGTACGATATGCATTTTGTGCATCTGGATTTAAACGTAGAAAGTACCAGTACTGCTGTTGGAGGTTCTGCTCATATGCTTGCCAAAGTTTCATCTCCAAATTTAGACACTATTTATTTAGAATTAAACGAAGCCTTAACCATAGATTCTATGCGCTTTAATGGTGAGTTGGTTAGTCCAACTTTTGTAGATTCCGAAATATTTTTGGTGGTTGAAGAAATGGTAGAAGGTGATGATATTGATTTGATCACTTATTATCACGGAGATTCTTCTTCTGGAGGAGGTTTCTTCAGTGGTATTTCCTCAGAATATAATAATTCCTATGGTAAATATGTGACCTGGACTTTATCTGAACCTTTTTCTGCCCGTGACTGGTGGCCAGTACGTCAAAATCTTAATGATAAAATTGATTCAGTTTACCAAGACTATACTTGTTCAAGTTCGGAAATGGTAGGAACAAATGGCCTTTTGACCGAGGTAATAGAAAATGGAGGCTTGACAAAAACATATAAATGGAAAACAAACTATCCAATTTCGTATTATTTAATGTCATTTTCAGTTTCTGAATATCAAGAGTATAATGTGTATGCTAAACCTATTCAATTAGATGGTGATTCCGTGTTAATACAGAATTTTATTTATGATCATCCAAATTGTTTGCCCAATAATCAGAATAATATTAATAGATCATCCGAGATTATGGAGCTTTTATCTGAGCTTTATGGTTTGTATCCCTTCCATGAAGAAAAGTATGGAAATTGTTTAGCTGAAATAGGTGGAGGTATGGAGCATCAAACCATGACGACTATTGGAAGTTTTGAGTTTGGCTTGAATACTCATGAAATGGCACACCAATGGTATGGAGATAATATTACTTGTGCAACTTGGAGTGATATTTGGATTAATGAGGGATTCGCAAGTTATTCAGAGTATTTGGGAGACCAATATCTGAATAGTCAAGGAACTGCTAATTCCTGGATGAGCTCAGCACATAATAATATTATGCAACAGCCAAATGGAAGTGTTTATGTACCAGAAAACGAAGTGTATTATGGCAATGAATGGCGTATATTTGATGGTCGTTTAACCTATAAAAAAGGAGCGGCTATTATTCATTCTCTTCGCTATTTAATTGATGATGATGAACTTTTCTTTGGAGCACTTCAGGACTATACAGAACAATACACAGACCAAATAGCATCAGGAATCGATTTTAAAAATTCTGTATCTGAATTTACAGGAGTAGATTTAGATTCTTATTTTGAGCAGTGGTATTTTGGAGAAGGATATCCAACTTATAGTGTTGAATATTATTATAATGATGCAGGTATGCATTTAACAATAAGTCATACTGCCTCTGCTTCTTTTTCAACTCCATACTTTGATTTACCATTAGAAGTGAAATTAAATTTTGGAGCCGGACAAGATACTATTATAAAGATTCCTATCACCAGTAACCTTGTCTCTTATCAAACAGAAATTTCTCAGCCAGTCATTCAAGTTGTCGTAGATCCTGATAATTGGATTATCAATAAGGTAGGTTCTGTTACAGTAGGAACTTCGGAATTGCAAAATGAACTTGGTTTAGTTGTTGGTCCGAACCCTGTAAAAGATGAATTACAGATTTTATTTAATGAGGAGTCTAATCAGGTTAAAGAAATCAGTCTTTTAGATTTAAGCGGACGAGAGATTCAGCATATGAGTACTACAAGCAATTTGAGTATGGATGTAGCTGACTTGCCAGCAGGAACTTATTTAGTAAGTGTTAATGATGGTCAATCCATAGTAACACGAAAAGTGTTGAAGCGATAGTGTTTCAATTAAACACAAAAAATCCCGAATTCAATTGAATTCGGGATTTTTTTATGTCTTATTACGAGAACTTATTCTCTAATAATAGTTTGAGTTCGATCTGGTCCAACAGAAACGATAGTCACAGGTACTTCTGTTTCTTTCTCAACAAAAGCTATGTAGGTCATTAACTCTTCAGGGATATCTTCTATCTTCTCAACTTTGGTGATGTCTTGTTTCCAGCCTTTGTGAATAGAATATTCAGGCTTTAAATTGTCATCATTAATTTCGAATGGGAAGTAGTCTAATTCTTCTTCTCCATAGATGTATTTTTCTCCTACTTTGATATGGTCAAAATCATCCATCACATCAGCCTTTGTAATCACCAAATCAGTAACGCCATTCAGCATAATGGCATATTTAAGTGCAGGCAAGTCTAACCAGCCACAACGGCGAGCTCTACCAGTAGTACTTCCAAACTCATGACCATTATCTCTTAAGGCTTCTCCATCGGCATCGAAAAGTTCAGTAGGGAAGGGGCCGCTGCCCACTCTGGTACAATAAGCTTTAAAAACTCCATAAACTCGACCAATTTTTTGAGGCGCAATACCTAATCCAGAACAAACGCTGCTGGCAATAGTATTACTAGAAGTAACAAATGGATAAGAACCAAACTCCACATCTAGCATAGTACCTTGAGCGCCTTCTGCTAAAACTCGTTCACCATTCTTCAATGCCTTATTAATATAATGCTCCGAATCTATTAAATTCATAGCTTTAAGAGTCTCAGTCGTAGCCATCCACTTTTCTTCATATTCTGGGAAAGGCAACCCATCGATTAAAAACTCATTAGTATCAAATTTATAGCTTTCAACAATCGTTAAATGCTGTTCTCTCTTCTTGTTGTATTTTTCTTGGAAGTTACCACAAGTCAAATCACCAACTCTTAAACCAGTACGGCTAATTTTGTCGGTATAACAAGGGCCAATACCTTTTAAGGTAGAACCAATTTTTAATGCACCTTTCGATTTTTCATAAACAGCATCTAATAACCTATGAGAAGGAAGAATTAAATGAGCCTTTTTAGAAACAAAAAGGTTTTTCTCAGGTTTTACATTCGATAGTCTTAATTTTTGAATCTCTTTATCAAAAATATAAGGGTCTATAATGACCCCGTTTCCAATAATATTTTTGGTGGTTTCATGAAAGATTCCTGATGGAATAGTATGTAAAACGTGTTTTTCACCATTGAACTCTAAGGTGTGACCAGCATTTGGTCCGCCTTGAAATCGTGCAATGATATCATAGTCTGGTGTAAAAACATCAACAATTTTCCCTTTTCCTTCGTCTCCCCATTGAAGCCCTAATAATACATCAACCTTCATTTTAATATGCTGTTTTTATGATCAAAATATCTATAAATAAAGAAAGCAATTTCGTCCCCAGAATATTGCTTTTCTTGTTTTATTAACTTGACAAAGATACATTTAATTGCAGCGAACTATGCAAAAAAAATGCATGAAATAATAAATTTCTAAAAATACTTGACTAGATTGGATTATTGCTTATTTTTGCACTCGCAATATTTAGAATTTTAGTCTAAATAAGTTCATATTGTATTGGGGGATTAGCTCAGTTGGCTAGAGCGTTTGACTGGCAGTCAAAAGGTCAGCGGTTCGATTCCGCTATTCTCCACTTGTAAAATACAGATTGTCAAGGCTTTGCGAATTGCGAAGCCTTTTTTTATTTTCTGGAGTGCCCTTCTGGAGTGCCCTTTTTGAAAAAATTGAAACCAAATAACCGAAAGATTTATCTTCCCCCATAGAAACAATCTTTTGAAAATTCTAATATACCTTATTAAGGAAGTTGAGCCTCACTGATAAGTGGGGCTTTTATTTTTGTCAATATTGACTTCTTTAGATTTGATAAATCGTGTTCATAGGCCATCGGAATATGATACGAAGAATAGTGATAAATACGGAGTTTAAAGGATTCGAGTCAGCTCAAAGAAGTTAACAGGAATACAAATTATAAATATCATTAGAAAGAATCAGATTGAAAACTCAAAGTGGAAAAGCCAGTCACATTGATCACCCTGTGCCGATCATATTGACCACCCTTCAATTTCACCAATAAAAGTTTTCATAACATGATCAATTAATGATTCAGATTAATTTGTTTTCTTGCTCCCTAGATCTTAATGAAACTCAAGTACAGGATTAAGCTGGGGATTTGAACCTTCTGTTTTAGGGTGGTCAATTTCTTTGGCAGACATGGTCAGTTAAAACTGGCTTTGGGTGATCAGTCTAAATCGGCAAGGGGTGGTCCAGTCTAGCGGTTTTTCCAATCATCTACTATATTTAGATGAAACAAGGTTAGTTTTTCATTCTGAAGTTCTATTTTACTTCTCAATTATATAATGAGATCTCATATTTATTATTTCTGTTATTTATCAAAAACCCTAAATCCATTTTTAACCATTTCCTTGGCAATTTCTCGTTTGTCAATATAGTGCTTTGAGGTAGTTCTATAGTTGCTATGCTGCATTGAAATCTTTCTATTGACAAACAGATCTTCTCTTGTGATATAGGTTTGTCTTAAATGCTTCAGCTGTCTGGTATACTTTCGTTTCAGTTTTTTGAAAAAGAAGGTGAAATATCTGCTGGCATAGGTTTCAAGGGTGACTCTATTCTCGATTTCAGGAGCAATAATGTAATCACTGCCATCTTTATTTGTTTCTAAACTGAGTTCGTTCAAAAGTTCAAGAAGTTCTTCTCCAACTGGAACGAATGAATATTGGTAATCCTTCTTATCAAAGTTATTTTGCTGTTTATTGATTTTAATGTTTGGACTTTGAATATAGATAGGCACATCATCTTCAAAATGAATCATATTCCATTTCATTGCAAAAAGCTCAGCATTCCTTCTTCCGCTGAAAGCTTTTAATTTGGTTAAATCCTTTAACCAAGGTCTGTACATATTTCTTTTAGTCTTACCAGTTTGTAAAATAGCATCCTCAGAGTTAATTACGGATAATAAATCAAAGAAATCTTTTTTTGAAATGCTTATATCAGTTGGTTTCTCAGATTTTAGATTCACTTTCTTCCATACATTTCTCAGTTTGTAATCTTCATTGTCAATTAAGTAATTAAAGAAGGTGCGCATAGCTTTTACCTTCCCATTGTATGTATAATTACTTCCATTCTTTTTCTCGAGAAACTCACAGTATTTACCGACAACAGAATCATTGATGGATTCTAATTTGTATGTATTTAGTTTTGCTCCTTTTTTCACAATAAAACCGACAAATTCTTTCAAGAAGGTTATTGTGCTTTTTATATAAGATTGTTCAAGGTGTTTCTTCATATGATGGGGAGTGCCTTCATCTTGTAAGTAATCTATATACATTGCTATTCCATCTTTCAATAATTGAGGTTTGAGCTTTTTATCAGATTGCTGATATAACACTGGATTCTTCACTTGTTCTTTGAAGTCAATAAACTCTTTGACAGCTTCATTATAGTCTCGTGCCTTTAAGATTTTAGTTTTTCTATCATATCCTGAGTTGGGTATCCTGACTATAGCTTTATAAACTTGCTTATTGATTGGATGCTTGCATTTATTACCTTTGTTCTTGTGATGAATGCTTAAGTTGCATTGATTACAATATACGGTTAGTCCTGGAAAATATTTGTATTCTAAACTAGTCTTCATTTGAATTTATTTAGAAAATCACTACTCGCTTTACTTTTTGGCTGATACCTTTTTGATCTTGAAATTTCTTTGTGATTCATGTCTGCAATATGTAGTTTGTTCTCTTTGCATAATTCATACATTTTCAACCAATCTTTTCCATATTTTGATTTGTATCTATTAATAATAGGTCTGTTATATGCTAAATCGAATTCAGCGTCAATGACAAATTTACCAGAACAATCTTGATAAATTTCTACTTTGTTTTTCTCACACCATGAGCACGCACTCCTGATGTCTTTTTTATTGATCCGTTTCATAATCTCTTTAAAATATATTCTTGCTAAAGGATTTTGCTCTCCATTGTTTTGGATTATTTTTCTCATATTTTTCTTTTTAGTTAAAATCATTTGTTAGTCTCTCACTTTATGAATAAGCATTAAAATATATAGTCGAGAGAAAAGTAAAAGTTTGAATTTTTTTAATTTTGATTTGCATTTTTTCAGTTTGTAGCCAAATAATGCAAATCTGTATATTCTCATTTTGGTGAGAATGGGGGAAGGGTAATGATAGAGCAATAAAAAGGAAAAGGACAGGAATTAATTTTGTCAATATTGACAATAATAGATTTTCGAAGAAAAAGATGAATTTATTATTCAAGTTCCAAATAAATATTTCGAATTGTTTCCTGACGTATACCTAAATATCTGCGGGTTATTGCCAAATTGCTATGGCTAAGAATGTCGGATAATAGGACAAGGGCATATTCAGATTCTCCTAATTGTGAATATATCCGTCTTGCAAAGCTTTTTCTTAAACTGTGTGAACTGATTTGAAGTTTCTTTGAATTGAAGATTTTCTTTAGAATTACATTTATAGATTGTGTCCGATAAACGGTGCCTTTCTGTGAAATGAAAATGAAATCATCTTCATCATATCTGAAATAAATCTTATCTAGTTTCTCAACCAATTTTTTATAAGCTTTCTTCACCACATTATTTAAAGTAATTTCTCTGACTTTTTTTGTTTTCATCTCCTTTAGTATAATTCTATCACCATGCAGATCTGAATGTTTAATTCTTAAGGTGTCACTAATTCTTGTACCCACATTTATTGAAAAAATGATGTAAAACCCCAGAATGCATTTTTTATCATCATTTAGTAATTTCAAGCCTTTGTTCAAGGCAATATCATATTCGATATAGTCCGATTGTTTATTCATATTTAGAAATTTAAGTTTAGGCTAATTTAAGGAGGAAATGTTTAATAACCTCCTTATCTACAGGGTAATAAGTATTTATTTTGATGACTGCATTGGGGATTTAGCCTAAGCCATTATGGACCTGGGTGATAAGGAAAAAATCTTTTATAAGAACATTTATGAACTTTATTTTTGGTTGAAGGATTTCATTTTGCTTATTTATTATTCTGAATTGATTTATTAATTTGTTGGATTTTTCTTTTTCTTCTTTCAGAAATATCATTATAAAAAACTTTGGTATTTCCGTGCATCCGTTTATCAGAAGAGATATTTGTGTAACAGACATAGGCTATATTTAACTCTTTCATATAATCAAATACCACTTTACCTTCATAAGATGTATAATTGCAATTGTCAGGATAAGGTGTTATGCCGAGAATAGCCCAAGTTATTAATTTCTCAGTCTTTATTAGAATGTCAATATCATTTCTAATTTGTTGTTTTATTGTTGGTTTCATTTAATCTTGTTTTTGAGTTATATTTAATTTTTTCATATTCTCTGTTTTTGATAAATGATATTACTTAATCAATATCAAAAAAATCTGAATCTGCACTTTTAAATGGTGTATAATCATCTAAATCAAAGAAATCTACATCATCATAATTGAGGTCTATTTCATCTTTTACTGGCTTGTAGAAATTAAACATTCCAATAAAGTTTAAATCTGAATCATAATGTTCTTCTCCAATTCGACCACAGCTACAGCTCCATCTTCTAAAAGTCTCACCATCTTCAGTGCAAATTGGTTCATATTGATGTGGTAATAATGGTAATAGACATATACACTCATTCTTTTTATTTCCTTCTTTCATCGTTTTTTATTTTATTTTTAATCACTTCTTAATCTAATATTCTTAATACATTTCTATATTCGTTATAGATGTCTTGTCCAGTATCTACAAAGTTTTGAATTGCTCCAACATAGTAGAACCCAAATCCATCTAAGTTGATTTGTTGATCTAGTAGCTTAACAAAAGCTGGATTCTTAATAGTTATGAACCCGTAATAACAGGTTTGATAAGTCTTTGATCCATTTGCATGTAGTGTGTCCTTTAGCTTAGGAGGATTAACATTAAATACAGGTGTAGAATTTTTTCGATTTTTCATCTTATTATTATTTTTAAATTATTATTTTACTCTTAGTTGTTTTTAAATTGTCTATTTCACAATACCCTTTTGTTTTTAAAGCTTCTTTATATTGAGAACCTGCTTTAGTTCTTTTCTTGGAGTACTCAATCTTCAGACTTTCAATAGGGATACTATATCTATAGAGAAGACTATAGCATCCATTATGAATGGTATGAGTATCTAGTTTTGTTTCTGCATACAGTTTATCATTGATAGTTTTCAATATGTGTATGTCTCTCATCTTGTAATTATTAGGATGAGATGGTTTATCATTAAGAATGCATCTACTATTAGACTTGTTTATTTTTAGTGGAAGCTCTTCTTTCAAATCAATCTTATTGTTATCTAATAAGTGTTGTAGAATCATTAGAATAGCATATCTATTTGCTTTTACTATGTATTCTTTGTTCTGAAAAACTGCTCTGGTGATTTTTAAACCGAGTATTTTTGAATTAAGACTAGTTGGTTTATCTAATACAAACTTGTCTTTCGAATTAATGATTTTCTGTTCTTTCTTCAGTTCTATTACTGATTTGCTTTTGCTCTTATTGAGACTTCTTTTTTCTAATGTATTATTCATTTTTTTTATTTAAAATTTGACAATAAGAGTCTGGTACAACATTTTCTACATGTGTAGAAAGTGAAGTTCACTCTGTAATTTTTATTTATTTTGGTTGAAAAAGTAAGATGTAATAGCTGCGCAGCTTAATGAGAGGTCTCATTACATCATACTTGATTTATGCGGCTTTATTAGCTTGAGAATTGTTGCTATTATATGTTTTTATAGCATCTTCAAATCGGTTAACTTGTAGTTGATTATGATTTTGATTCAATTCATATGCTATTGTCTTGCGACCTAGTAGAAGCGCTACTGCTGATGTAGTCCCAGAACCTGAGAACAAATCAAGTACAGTGTCACCTGGTTTTGTCGTTTGAAGTATCGGAAGAATTGGCAATTCTTTTGGGAATGGTGCTGGATGATTTGTTCCGCCATATTTTTTTACTTCAGCTTGTGTAGCGGCAGCTGTTTTTACAACATCAAAAGTCCAATAGTCTTCTAATTTCTTACCATCTTTTAAGCCTCCAATAATAACTTTTGCATTGTCTGATAGGCATTTTCTTCCATTTTTTCGTGCTGAAGTACTCACGGTTATTGATTGGTTTTTCAACGGAGTCAATACTTCATTATAGTAGTAATTCTTAGATTTTACTAGATGAAAGATGTATTCATATGAAGAAGTCAGGTTGTCTCTCGTTGAAAATGGTAAAGCTTTTTTGTGCCAAATGATAGAATTACGAATAATCCATCCTTTTTTCTGCAATTCTAGAGCTACTCTAGTTGGGATTAATTGAAGACATTTGTTTTTATAAGAATCTCCGATATTCAAAAAGAAACTTCCATCATTTTTGAGGACACGATACGAACTATCAAGGTGTGTAACTAAGTTTTGCACATACTCTTCACTAGTTTTCTCAGCACCAAGTTCATTTGAATCATTTGTGTATGTTCTTTTCATCCAATAAGGTGGAGATGTCATGATGCAATTAACGCTTTCATTTTCTAAATTAAAAAGGTCATCTGATGATTTATTAAATATTTTGTAATAGTCATTAGATATAGTTGTAGGTAGAGTAGAAGAAATATTTCTAATTTTTTCATTCTCTTCATTTTTCTTTAATGCTTGATGGGCTTGATTAATAGTTAACTTACCTTTGTCAATCTCATCAATAAATTCAGGCATAACTTTATCAATATATTCAAGCTTTGTCAGATTACCTGTTGATATGTTCACTTTCTCTGCAACTTTAGCTCTCGTATTGGAAAAGCCAGTCACATTGATCACCCTGTGCCAATCTGATTGACCACCCCTCAGTTTCACCGAGAAAAGTTTTCATTACATTATCAATTAGTTATTCAAATTAATTTGTTTATTTGTTCCCTAGCTCCTATAGCAACTCAAATGCAGGATTAAGCAGGGTAGGTGAGTGTTCTTTTTTAGGGTGGTCAGTTTGCTCCGGCGAACATGGTCACTTTAGTCCGGCCTGGGGTGGTCAGTTTAAATCGGCCAAGGGTGGTCAACTTCAGCGTTTTTTCCAATATTGCCCACAGGGAGCCAATCATCCATGTTGCCAAAAGCAGATCTAGTAAACTTAAATGGGTCAATTACTATGAAACCCTTAATCTCAATTAACACTATATACCTTTTTCCTCCAAATCTATTTAAAAGCCTTGATTTTAAACATAGCGCTTTTTGATTTTTAAGGACAAGAGCCATAGATTCATCTTTGGATAGCTTATCTGAATATGTAAATCTTTGAATTAATGCTTTTGAACGTACTATTTGAGAACCATCGTTCACGGTGAAATACAAGACATCATTTATGTTTAATTCTCCATAAGGATATTTCCGACCCATAGCACCTCTTATAATCATTGTTTTTTCACCTGCTAATAAATGATGTAGTTCATTATCTTTATAGTCTAAATATACAATGTGATCCATTATTTCTTCATTTTATTGATTTTTATTATTAATTCCTAACAAATCATTAATTGAATTATGTCTTCGATTTAGTAACCAAACTATAATCATTCCAAATATAAAATTAGTTGAAAGCCCTTCAAGAATGTGACTCAGACGTACACTAGCTATTGGCATTAATGGGTTTTCTAAAATCAGACCTGACATTTGAGGTATAGTAAATAAGAGACCTACAAGAATTGCCGTCCACCATTTATTAACATTAGAGCCACGTATAATTGGAAGTGCGCATAGAGTCCATAAAATAGCACGTATTGCTTGAAACGGGATCAACCCAGCATTACTCTTAAGAGTCGCTGCAGTATGTTCCCAGAATGGTAGGATATCCCCTGGACTTCCATAGAAAGCGCGTAAATCTGCATTCTGCCAGGCAATAAAGTATCCCGCACTCCAGTACAATAATATATATATAATTGCTATAATAGTTAATTTCCATATCCATTGTTTGACAGGAATAATTGCTAGTGACTTAGTTTCTGCAATTTTTTTGTTTTTACCTTTACCAAGGATCAAAATTACTAGTGGTATATATATAAAAGCTATTGGTAAACCCATTATGAATAGATGAGGTAATAGTTTTGGGTCAAATGTAACATTTGACATGAAATACCAAGTTTCAATTTGGGTTAAAAATGTTACTGCACCGTAATATGCTGTCCCCATTAGGAGGGCTAATTTCCATCCATTCCATCGTGAAGTAAGAATTAAACCGATCACAAGAGACATATTGATTATGCCGAAAAATAAAAACCCGATGTTTTCACTGACTAGCCCCGGTTCTGAATTATTATCAGGTAACATCCCAGAAATTGCAATTGTTCCAATAATGAAAAATGTATAAAATAACAGTAATAATAATATACCTATTGCTATTAAACTTAAAAATCCTTTTATATTCATTTTTTTTTGATCCATATTAGTAGTATTTAATCTGTTAGATTTTCAATATTGTTAAGATTTAGCTGAATAAATTACAATAAATATTTGCACTGTTTTGTGTAACCTGAAATAGATAAAAGCTTCATGCTTTTCTTTCTAGTTCCCTACCATTTTAATGGTTCACCTAATGAAAAAGGAATAACCAATCGTTCTTCCACCCAATTTTTATCAATTTTTATATTGTATTGAGGATTCGTATAGGAATCTTCATCCCAAATTTCAAGCGCCTTTTTATAACTAGCTATCGCTGCTGATCGATTATTTTGGATGTCCTGCAAATGTCCTAACCAACAATAGGAGATAAACTGATTTTCTTTTTGGTCATATAAAGAAGCATTTCTAAATGCATATTCAGATTGAGAATAATAACCTCCATCAAATAATGTCATTCCTAATTGATACCAATGCTGCCCTATATCTTCTTTTTCCAATAAACAAGCATTTCGGAATACACGATAAGCTTTTTCACCTGCTCCAATGTAGGATAGGGATTGAATATCTGAAATTACTTTTTCGATTCTTGGTTCTGGTGGACTTACAATGTTGGCAAGATAACCACTAGGGTCAATTGTAGCTCCAACTATTGGGCTACTACTTTTAAATTCAACTAAACATTTTCGAGATAATCGGTTGCTCATTTTTACTTGAAATGAACCATCCGTGAAGCTAGCATATATTGGGATAGGCATTATCATATCACCTTCATTATAGACACTTACCGTCGAGAAATAGGTTTCTTCCTTCTTTTCCCATTTAGTATCACCAATAATTACTGAAATATAATTATTGCTTCGTACCCAGGGATCAAAAAACCAATCTAACTTTTCACCGCTTTGTCTTTCGCATATTTTTTGGAATTCTTTGTATCCCATTTGTTTTCCACCGAAATCCTTTAGAGCATCTTTATATGCTTCTTGAAATGTTTCCTTTCCCAAAGCCATTTCCAATGCACTGATAAAAGCAAAGCCTTTGGAATGGATAACATAATTATTTCTATCGAATTTCAACTCTAATTCCTCTTCAGGCCGAAGATCAAAAATAGTATTATAGCCTTTTCTAATACCCTGCAAATATTGCTCTGCCCATCCACGATGCCTGAGATCACTTAATCCAATATATTGTGAAAATTCCCGATCGGCATAGATGCCCAATGCTATCCAGATCCATGATGGATCATCACCATCTAGAACATATTCTCCCCAGTATTGATGACCAATTTCATGAGCTGTGATCCATCGCCAGTGCCTTTCGGATGCTTTGTTAAAAAACTGCATTCCATGAATTACCACCATACCTGATGCAAAAGGGTAACCTCCCCAAATGCCTGAGCCCCCTGGGATAATATTCAAAAATGAATACGGATATATGCCACATAACTCTATATAAAAAGGAATGACCTCTCTGGCAGATTGTAGTGCAAGTTCTGCCACAAGCAATCCGTTTTCTGGATATATAACCCGGACTAAGACACCATTTACTTTTTCTTCAAGAACCTGGCATTTTTTCGAAAAGAAGAATCCAAAGTTCTTTGTATTATCGTTTTCATAATAGCCTGAAGTCTTATTATATCTACCGCTAACAGCAATTTTATAATCGGGTAATTTATTCAATTTTATCTTGTATGCCTCTGATTTAGGGATACCATCCCACCATAAACGCGGAATAAGATTCTGATGTTGAAATTCATCTGGATTTATATCGGTATACAAACGACGCTTAAAATGCACCTTCAAACTTATCGAATCATTTACATCTATAGGTTTATCAAGGATAAAATAGACAGGATTATTTAAGCTCTTTTTGCCATCGTTGCTAAGGGTTTTCAACTCTGATCCATCCTGTCTTAATTGTATTAACTGGTGATCATTTATAGCATAGTCAAATGCAATTATATGAATGGCTCGTTTGCCATCATTTTTAAACTCCAACTTGCCTTGACCAGTTAAAATACCTGATTGGAAATCGAAATCAAGATCCATTGAATAGATTGTCTTAGGTATGATGTTTGGTACATAGTAAGTTTCCTGGCTAAATATTCTCTCGTTTTGAAATAAAACTAACAAGAATACTACCATTGCAAATAAATTGTAATAATGATTTGTTTTCATGGTTTCAAATTATTTTGTTATTTGTATTTATTTCCTAGAACAATTTCTACTTACTTTGAAATGATCAGTTTCTTGGTTTGAGTGGAAAAAGGTGTTGTAATTTTAAGTAGGTAAGATCCCTTTTTTAGGCTTTTCAAATCCAACTCGAAACTATTAGTTTTTGTAGAAAAGGTTTTTTTCAGTTGTGATCTTCCAAGATTATCAAAAAGTTCAATTCTCATTTTAGATAGAGTGATTTTCTCAAAGATGACATATACATTCTCAATTGCTGGATTTGGAAACACTTGGAATTTAAAGTTTGCTTCCTGATTGAATAGAGTTGAATTACTTGTAATAAGAAAATCTTCGTATTCTTCCATATTCATATCGATATAGGAATTACTGTCCATATTCCAAGTTTGTATAATACGTTGCACAAGATTGTTGTTTTCGTATTCCAGTGTATTCTTTTCTCCAGTATCCATAATCCATGAATTATTTTCCCAGATTTCTATTTTGGATTCAACTAGATTCAGGTATTCATCATAAGTTTCTGTTTCCAGCTGAAAATTTTCATATGCTGATCCGTCGTAAATTTCATATAACCTTTCATAGCCTCCCAAATCATCATAGGCTGTTTCGAATCTGCCAAAATAGACCCATTCGTTATTCCACATGTTTATTTCCGCCGTTTCTATTTTGTCTTCTTCGTAATTGCCAGTATAAGATTCAAAAGTAAGGTCAGTTAATTTCTGAAAGTAGACGAGTTCACCTGTTTCAAAATCAGTAGTAGAAAAGTTCATCTCCTGTAGAACATTTGAACCATCGTAAATGAAATCAATTTGCACCTCGATTTTCATTCCCATAAGACCCATAAAGCTATAATATTGGCTGATTTGATTATTCTCAAAGTTCATTTCCTCAAAGAAAGTAGTATCCCAAGTATCTACATTGTAACTTTCAATGAGTTCTAATGTTTTATAACCATTGGAATTGTATGTAATATTTGATCGTTGAAAATTTACCCACGTATCATCTTGCCAAGCATTTGTTATTTTTTGAGTCAGTTTTCCCTGCGAGTTATAAATTAGAGAGTCTTTTATACTATTTGTATTATCTGGAACATTAGTTTCCAAAGAATAAATTAGATTGTTATTGTAGTCATATGTATGATTTGTATTGTAAATATACAACCAAGAATTATTGTCATTTGTATATTTTTTCACCAGTCTAGGTAGATCGGGTTGTTGATATAGTTGATTGGACCATCCTTGTTTTTGAAATTTTGTAATTGTCTTAAAATTCGTTTTAATAATCTCATTTGGCATTAGGTTTTGAGCTTTTGTTATTGTTCCTAAAATAAGAATTCCAGTAATTAAAAATGGAAAAATTAGTGCTTTTCTGATCATGATTTATTTTTTAATTGATAGTAATTATGATTGGTTTATTTTTTTAACTGAGGGCTAATCTATAATTAGTTTTTTCAAATTTTTCTAATGGTTATTTTTCTGATTTGGTGTAGTTAAGAGAGCGTAACTATCAGATATTAAGTATTTGTATCTAATTATTTTATTTATTTAATACTATTTTCGTCACAAAGCATAATACCTTGTTTTTTTATTCTTCTAGAAGTTTTTTAACAAGGTTTTTATTGCTTTTATGACAATTTCTGGTTGTTCAATATGGATATTGTGTCCACTTTTTTCTGCAATCCAAACTTGACTATTCAGTGATAGAGCTGAAATATTCTCTTGTGATTTTTTCCATTCTTCTTCTGCTATTATGGAATCTTGTGGTAAAAGCCCAGAAAAAATATCAGGAATACCATGCCTTATCACTTTAGAAGGAATTGTATTTAAAAATCCAAATTGTTTGACTTGTTTATCACTTAATAAAATGTTTTCGGCTTCGCTAATATTTGCATTAAAGTATTTGGGTTGAAAACAGATTTGAGTTGGGTAGTCTGGTAATTTTTCTTGGAACGAAACTGGTATCATATCCTTTCCTATCAACCTTGTAATTCCTATTTTTGATAGGAATAGAAATAATTTAAGTTGTTCTGTTTGACCATTTCCAATTTCGTTCAGAACTGGCAAGTCCAACATATTATCTGGACGAGGGTCAAGAAATATAAGCCCATAAACTTCATTGGGATATAAATTTGCAAATATTCTAATAGTATGGCCACCATATGAATGACCGATTAACAGAAAGGGTGGCTCTTCGCCATTTTTTAAAAGTACTTCGTGCAATTCTTTAGCAGATTCCAAAGATGTCCGGGGTTTATTAGAAATATCACTCCACCCATAGCCAGGTCTATCCCAAGAGCAGGTTCTAATAAAGCTAGTTGCTTCATTCTGAATTAACTGCCAATCTACTGAACACATCCCTCCCCCAGCTTCAAGAACAACAGTAGGGAGTGTGTCATTTTTTTCTCCTGTTGAGTAAATATGTATGTTTGCATTGTTTACTTCTATCATTTTGCCTGGTGCAGGGAAATGGGTTAAATCATCTCTGGATTTGATTACTTCATTTATTAAACTATACCCTATCAAGATTATAAGAAGAGAAAAAGGGATTAGTAAAATGAATAATAAAAATTTCTTAATTTTTTTCATATTAAATTTTTACTAATTAAATGGTTTATTGAAATTTTCGTTGGGTTCGATATAAATTATATTGTTAAAATAGTCGAAGATAATATTGAATTTCATGAACATCGGCAAGCCAATCATTCCAATATTCTTTGGATGTACTCTGGCGGTTTTCTCATCTCCAAAAACAACGTTTACATGTTCGAATGTATAATCTCCGATGGTCATATTATCAATTTTCGCAAAGTATTCTGTTCCACCAAAAGCATCACGTTTTTTTGAACCAGTAGGAGCTTTAATATCAAGAGATGTATTTAAGGCAACTTTAAAGGGATAGATTCCACCAAGATCAATATCTGCCCTATCCTTATAAACCTTCCCATCATTTGTGGTAATTATAAAGGGAACAGAATAGGTGCCGGTTTCGGTTAATTGCATGTCCAGGGTGCTCCCTTTTCCATTATAAATAAATCCTTTTGGGTTATGTAAGATTATTTCATTCTCAATAAAATCGAACTCTACAATAAAGTGCTTAAAGAAGGTATTACACAGTTGCCCATCAGCATCGGGGAACATTCTTGCGAATCCTGCCGCTGTAGGCGAAACTAAAACAGGTTGCTCATAAAAAATGATATCATTGAATTTTAATGTGAGATTTTTTGATTCGTATAAATGTGTAGAACTTTCATTTTCTGAACCGCTAATACTTTTTGAATCAATCGGTTTTAATTGAAGTACATCAACAAGTGGGGAACCGAATAGCCATACCTGCTCCCATAAAACACCATTATCAATCATAAGGTTTGCTTTTGCACCATTAATTTCAATTTCCATTAAAGGTTTGCCATTGTGCATTTTAAAAGGAATTTTAATAGTATCATCTTGATCTATTAAGACTTGATATCTACCAGGTCCTTCATCCATCACTGCTTCTATGTTACTATGGTTTTGAGCATTTAGTGTTACTACAATTAGTAGAATTCCGATCATCAAATTTAGTACTCTCATTTTCATTTTTTTACTTTAAAAAATTATTGTTTATGCTGGATAGCACATACATATATATTGTCATGCTATAACACTCTCTAATCAGTTATACTTTTGTAAATATTAGATTTCGAACATTACCAGAGGATAATTTAAAACCTATAATTATATTATTATCATCCCTTATAAATCTAATGTTATTAAACCAATATTGGTTTCCTTCAAAATGGTCTTCATCGGCTGGTGTGAGTAAAACTTCTTCATTTCTCCAATAGCTAGCTCTTAATGTGTCATTAGTTATATTTAAATCATATTGTACTCCTAATTCTTCACTAACATAATTCCCTTCAAATTCAATTAATTGGCTATATGGTAGAAGATAATTTTCCACTTCTTCATTTTTCATAGGCTCCAAGTCTTCTTCCTTTTTTTCTTGAATGAAATCTTTCAAAACTATATCAGCCATATCAAAACCATACTTATATGGGCTAATTGAATAATAATTACCTAATAAAGCTATTCCGGTTTTATGTTCTGGGAAATAGATTACACCTGCCCGGTAATTTGCATCATGGCCACTATGTAAAGCTATATTCAAACCCTTGTAGTTGCTTATACCAAAGCCGTATCCATAATCTACGTGCTCGCCTGAATTTAATGTGTCAGTTGCTGAAAGCATTTTTTTTATTATCGCTTCATTTCCAAGCTGTATTTCCGAAAAATTAATCAACCATTTGCACATATCTTCTCCAGTTGTCAAAACACTTGTTGGCCCAACATATGAATAGCTCAATATGCCCTTATACAATTCTCCATCCCAATCACCATAGGCATAAGCTCTGTTTTTAACTATTTCTGAGCAATCATCATAGAATTGTGAGTTATTCATTCCTAATGGCAAAAAGATGTTTTCTTTTGTCCAATCCCGGAATTTTTCACCCGAAATATATTCAACAATTTTTGCCAATAAGAAATAATTAGTATTAGTGTATTCTAACTCCTCGCCTGGCTCGAAATTTAAATCATTTTGATTTTTAATCAGCTTATAAAGAAATGACGACTCAATTTGATCCGCTGATGTAATCCCTGCAATTTGTTGTAATTTTTCAAGTTCTCGTAATCCGCTAGTGTGATGCAGTAAATGTCTAATTTTTATTTTATTCTTAAACTTTGGGAGATCATTTAAGTATTTTCCTATAAAATCATCTAGTGATAATTTCCCTTGGTTTTCTAAAAGAAGAATAGCAAAAGCTGTAAATTGTTTTGATACTGATCCTATATGGAATATGGTTTTTGATGTAATTGGAATCTCGTATTCAAGATTTGCATTACCATATCCGTTCAAGTGTTTAATTTCTCCATTTTGAACTAGTACAGCAACAACTCCAGGTGAGTCAATACTATTGAACTCTTCAAATAGTTTGTTGATGCTGTTTATTTGTTGTGAATAAATATCACATATTATTGATAATAACACAATTATTATTACTAATCTAATTTTCATAATTCCTCCTCTAATAAATAATTGACTGCTGCATTTGCATCAACAACATGCCTCACTTTATAATCATTGTATTCTATTTGCATACTTGTTTCTATCATAACCTTTTTATATTCTTCTGGAGTTAAGTCATTATTAATTTCTTTCATCATTGCAATAATGCCAGCTAAGACTGGAGACATAGATGAATTTGAAAAATAGGGGTAGGCTCCAATATTATTTCCTACTTTCCTATCTAATTTCAGAAAGTTTTTATAAGAAAAAGTTAACATGAGATTATAGTCGAAATGAAAAATATTTACATCAGGTTCTCTTTCATAAGGTTCTGTTAGTTTCGGTAAAAAGCCATATGGAAGAATATTATCCTGCAAATCATAATGAATAAATGTAGTGACAATGTTATAATTAATAGCCTTTTGTACTGCTTCATCAATTATAGTCCTATTCTCAACACTAAAGGCTTCAGCTGAATAAGTCAAAATATCAATTTTGTTTTCAATTGCCCAATCAATAGCCTCACATATATTCCTTGCCTCCTTTGCTTTGTTATTCTCTCTTGCGCAAAGTGCAAAAACTTCTGCACCCGGAGCAATCTCTTTCAATGTCGTTGCCATCCATAGTCCATGCTCTGCAATATCATTTAAGGATTCCATATTCCCTGTAAAATCTTTCCCTCCAGCATAAAGATATTTATTATCCTCATAACCAAAGTATTTCCCAATTACACCAACTTTTATACCTTTGCCTGTGGCTATCTTTTGTGCTTCCTTTATATTATGGAATGTGTTGTAAGTCGGTCTGGTATTTGCATTCGGAAAGCTTATATACCAAATGTCATCATGTTTAATATTATAATACACTGAAACTAGCAGTAGCACAATAAGTGAGATAAATAGGATTTTTATTTTCATATTAATATGCTTTAAAGTTAAGCTCTGAATTATATATTCAAGTTAAAAATGAAGTAAGCCTCTCCTTTGTCAATACTTTTACAAAATAGGGCTGACCTTCCTTCAACTTATCAAAATTAATCACCATATACTCAGCCGTTCATTCACAGGAATATAGTACTTGGAATTAATATCTATTTCGTAAACATCATAAAATTCATTCTGATTATATATAGGTCCAATTGCTCTAAATTTCTGAGGCGTGTGTATTCTTTTTAATGAAGATATTTCATATTCGGAGGTTGCTTTTTCTTTCCAAAACTGTGCGAAAGCCATGAAGAAACTTCTTATTGCTTTTGATTCTTCCTCAGTAGAAATCTGAGGTTTATTTTCTTTCATATACATTTTTAATGCCAATAAAGAAACCTCCACACCACCCAAATCAGCAAAATTTTCTTGAAGTGTTATCTTTCCATCCACAAAGAAATTTTCTTGAACCGTATATTGATTGAATTGGTTGATTAGCCCTTCTGTTATTTGTTTCCAGTTATTCCTGTTGAACTTTTTCCCATAGCTATCAAAAGCATGTGTCATTTCATGGGCAATGGTTCTTCCAAGAGTAGCAAATATCATAGGATAATCATCTTTATTGGAAAAACAGCTAGCATATAAGGTACCTGCATATAGTCTTACTAGATTGTCAGATTTTATATACCTACAGTCAGTTTCATATGGCGGAGAAACCCAATTTGGCAAAGATGCTTTGATTTTAAGTTTGTATTCTTCAGTTTTATGAATGTTACACTTATAGGAATCCGAGGACAGCACTGGCATTTTAGGCAGATTTGAAATATCTGGAGCACCTATCTCAAATTGCATCTCCTCTAATCTGGTTAGGAAGAAGTCGTAATTATTCATTTTAATTTTAGTGCTGTTTTCAATCTTTTCTTTATACGCTATCTTTAAATATTTTATGATTTCGCTGATTTTTTCTACTTTGTTTTGATTTATTGTTACTTTGGAAAAAACCACCCCAAATAGCATTGGATAGTGTTTTTGAACCAGATATACTCTTTTTTTATCGTTGTCACCATATTCAGCTGTACTTTTATAAAAGTTACGTAATTGGGTTAAGGTGTATTGATGATCTTCATCAAGATAATATAATGAATCACCTGAAAGTATTTCAAGTGATTGATCGGCTATTTCATCCCATAAAATCCCCCAATTGTTAATGACACTGACATTCTCAGGAATAGTAGTGTTTTCTATCCATTCTCTGTTTGCATATTCGTAGAAATCTGATATTGGATCTTTTTCTTGAGCCAGAATTGTATATGTACTGAAAAAACAAATTAATGCAACAATTTGAAATTTGATGATTATTTTCATGAACTTAGGTATTTATGTCTAATTGCATCTCCTCTGATTTTAAATATTCAGTTATTTTGCAAGATCGGTTTCAATAATTTTAACGCGAAAAGAACCATCTTCTACATTAAGTGATTTCCCAGTTCTAGTAGAAATTGCACCATTAAACTTCCCCTCTAGAAATCCACTATCATTATAACTCTCTATTATAAATTGGCTCAATTCCCCAACGTAACTCCAATCGTCATTGATGCCAAAAGTAGTATCCGCTGGTGAATTGTATTCTATAAATTGAAATTCGGTGGAAACACCTTCAACATGACTTAGACTAACTGGAAATGAGAGATTATGAAACTGACTACCAATAATGAACAAATGCATTCCTTTCTCAGAATTTTCTGAAATTCCTGATAAACTCAATTGATCCATAATGTGACTTCCTGTAGAAGCAGATTGATATAAATACTCGTTGATTAATCCTGGAGAATATGTATATAATTCATTCCCGATTTGAGCAGAAATAAATTGCTCGGGTAAATTCTCTTTTGCATCCTGATTCATAATTTCTGACTCATTCTGCTTATCACACGCAGTGAAAAAGGCCAATCCCAAAAAGACTAAAATTAATTTTTTCATTTTTCTTATTTATAATAATTAATTACGTAATTTTTATTACTTTTTATTTTGACTTAGGTGATGAAAGAATTGAAATCTCATCATATTTGTTTTCAATATCATTGATATTTACATTTTTAAGATATATATCAGAAAACCTTGAATAAGTTTTCTTTGCATTTTCATGAATTTAGGTACTTATGACTATAAATATGTTTCTGTTTATTATGAAATCTGCACTTATAAACTTAGTCATGTATATTTCAGGTTTCTGCTCAATTATCGCGACCTAAGAAAATATTTTTCTTATTGAATCTATATGCGATAATCGAATCACCTTTTGTAATCTCAATATATAATACGCTATCTTCTTTATTTTTAAATATGTATTCCCCTCGATAAAATTTGCAAAAGATATCCGAATCCAATTCATCAATTCTGATCCCGTTAATTGAATATATCTCATCACCAGGCATAATTCCTGATAATTCAGGCTCGTAACCAGAATAAATACTTGACACTACAAATTTATTTCTTAGGGGCTTATATGTTATTCCAAAAGTGCTATCGATTGGTTCTTTTAGGTTTCGTTTCGGGATGAAACCTATTCGCCTATTTCTATAATCTAGGGTAATATTGAAATTCTTTAAATATCTATTACCTATAATCCCGGTAAAATCTCTTTCAGGAGTATTGCTTACATTTATTATCATTTCTTCACTTGTGTTATTAATGAAAGAAAAATTTGAAGCCTTAAATAAAAATGATTCTCCAATCTCATTTTTTTCTCCACGAATAAGTAAGGATGGTCTAGAGATGTATTCAGCTGTTTGATTGGGGAATTGTTGAAGAAGACTTCGATACAACTTTTCTGAAGACAATGTGATGCCTCCACTGCTTCCTGTATCAAAAAACAAATCAATTTTTATACTGTCGTTGAATGTCGCAGGAAGAATTGGTGTTTCCTGTGTCTTTGATGGTTTATAGTTTACCCATTGTATTTCTTCATAATTCTCCAGCTTTTCGACATTATCAGTTAATGTGATTTGTTGTTTATCAAAATCGATTTGAAAAACGCAGGTTTGTATTAGATTATAGCCAATAATTCCATAGGCAGAAATACAATTAAGCATTCCCCATTTAGAGTTTTTCGCTGATATTGAACCAATGTCTCGAAATTTCACCCCCCCTAATTCAAGTTCCTTGAGAGAAACTAATGCATTGTTAAAGGCATTTTGTGAGGTGTCTTGTTTATTTCCGAATGAAAATCTTTTGTATTTGTTTTCACCAATTTCATTTAGTAGGGAATCCATTAACACCGTTTGGGCACCGGTATCAAACCAAAACGGATATTCTTTATGACCTCCATCCACTTTTGCTTTTACAATAATCCAATTATTAACATACTCAAAATCTAAAACTTCATAAAAGTTACTGCTTTCAAGTTGGCAACCTGTTAAGCTAGATTCAAGTTTTGCTTGCAGATAATTTAAGCCAAAATAACCTATGGCTAAAATGAGTACAATTATTGTACTTAGCGTAATCAATAATTTTTTAATAGTTTTTCTTTTCATAATTTATGTATTAAGATCGAATTTGCAGAAATAGAATTTTCAATGCCAGATTTCTATACAATTGTTCCCTTATAACCATCATTTTAGTAATCTCTAATTATTCTAAAAACATAGTACATATATTCTACTATAGTTAATATTAGTAATGTACTGGAAGAAGTTGACGATTTCATCTGTTAAACTTTATGATTCAATTCTTGGTTTGAAATACTCTGCCATTTCTCTGCGATTCTGAGCAATTATAAGCTTTGTACAATTTCTCTTTTTTCGTTGTTGTAAATATTTAAAAGTCAAAAAAGTATTGCTTTTGATTATTAGAGATTAAAAGTATTTAAACCCTTTTTATTAGAATAATTATTTCGATATACAAAACAATATGAACTATTAACAGAATATTTTATAGGATAACATCACTTATGGCTCTATCATCCTATTTATCAATAAAAAGAATATTTGTCGAATGACATTTTAATTGAATATTACTTTCAAAAGTATCAAATTCATTGGGAATCTATCTGTTAAAATATAAATAATACGATAAAAGGAAATGGTACTTTTGAGAAAAAATAGGCAAAAATATCCCTATCAGTTATGAGTAAATCAAAAACACGAAATGGGATACGCTTTTAAATTTATGGTATTTTATAAGATAATAATTTTTGAAATTCGGCACGATAGCTATAGCCAATAGGGATTTCCATATTATGCATGATAATTGTGTTGCCTTCTATAAGATCAATTTTATCGAATTGAATGATAAATGATTTATGTACTCTAATAAAACTATCGGGTAAAATTTCGGTAAGTTTTTTTAGAGTTATATGTGATATGTAATTCTTGCTAGTGGTAATGAATTTGCAATAATCGCCCGTAGATTCAATAAATAAAATGTCATGGAATGCTACTTTATGCAATTTTTTATCGGCTTTTATAAATATATGGTCTTTGGGTTTTTGTTTGATTAATGGTTTGTTTTTCTGATTTGCTTGAAGTTTATCTTCGGCTCTTTGCACAGCTTTATAGAAACGATTAAATGAAAAAGGTTTGTGTAAATAGTCAATGATTTCGAGCTCGAAACTCTCCACAGCATATTCGCGATAGGCTGTAGTAATTATAGCAAGTGGAGGATTCCTCAATGCTTTATAAAAGTCTATCCCATTCATTCCGGGCATATTTATATCAAGAAATAATAAATCAATATCATTTTTATTAAGAAAGCTGATTGCCTCATTTGCTGTTTTGCATTTCCCAATTATATTTAAATAATTTATGTTCTGGCTATAACTTTCAATAATTCTTATAGCCGCAGGTTCATCTTCAATTATTAAGCACTTAATTTCCATTTTGTATTATTTATTCAAGCCTAGTCCGTTGATGGATATTTCCACTTCAAAGGTGTCGTCTTTATCATTTATTATTATGTTATGCTTATTAGGATATAAAAGTTGTAGTCTCTTTTTCACGTTAATAATTCCTATACCACTTTTATCACTTTTATGTATTTTTTCTACTTTCCCTTTTGAATTTTTTAAACTGAAATGAAATTCACCTTTTAATGAATTGATGGTGAGTGATAAGCATTTTTTCTTTGGCTCTGATCCTATTCCATGTTTAAACACATTCTCTATAAGAGGAACAAATAATAAAGGTGGAATCATAGTGTGCTCCATATTACTGATTTCAATTTTTACATCAATATCTTTTTCCATTCTAATCTGCTCGAGTTCTATATAGTCTTTAATAAAATCGATTTCTTTATTTAAAGGAACCAATTCCGTTTTACAATCATAAAGAATATAGCTAATGAGTGATGAAAGTTTTAAAACTATGGTAGGAGTTATATCAGACTTAAGGAGGCTATGAGAATATATACTATTAAGAACATTGAATAAGAAGTGAGGATTAAGTTGAGCTTTAAGAGCATCTAGTTCTGCTTCGGTTTTCTGTTTTTGAATTTCAATGATATTTAATTCTAAGCTTTGCTTATTAATCCATTCCTTAAAGAATTTGAAAAACGATGTGATGATGATGTATATGATTTCTAATATAAAAAACCAAATTCCACTTCTCAAGCTCAATGCGGCATTCATTACAAAGTTAAAAGTGCCAATAAATAGTAAATTGACAATAATAACAGATGTTGTTACTGATAAGAAATACCAAGTTGTTTTGCGTTTAACTTCATATTTTGGAATTAAAATTGAATAATTGATATAGACTATTAGTATAAGATGAAAAAAATAGATCAAACCAGAATATAGTTTCTCAATTTTAAAAACTCCTTTTTGATTGTATTCTAGAAAGAAGGGGGAAGTTAGTAAAATGAAATTGGCTAACCAAAATATAATATGATAGGTAGTTATTGATGAAAATATATAAGTAAGTCGGTTTCTGATAGTCATAAAGAATAAAATTACAGGCTAAAATTACAATTTATTATCCACTGCATAAAAATATTACGATGAAAAAGGTTGAACTATCGGTAAACTAGTGATTGTTGCGGTTATGTGCAATTCCTTTCCAAATGGGAATATAAATCGCAAAGCAGATAAAATCCTTAAAATCTATTTCGTTAATAATGTAATTGATTTGTTTATCGAAATTAATTGAAAGACAAAAGTGTTGACCATATTTTTGACAAACAATAAATTGATTTTTATACATATACGAATTGATAATATCATTTTACACATGAACAAAACTATAATGCAATCTATATTCAATCAAAATGGAATAATAAGTCTTAGCAGGATATTATCAGATGAAAACCATTATCTATTAATAAAGGCAAAGGGCTAAATTACATCATCACAGCCATCATATATAAATGAACATATATGATTACTATATTAGGTTCTGTCGCATTAATTACTCAAAGGTAAAATAATTTCTACTTTTACCCACCAACAAAACCATAATTGATGTTCAAGCACCACCGATATCCCAGAATTATCATCCTTCAAGCAGTTTATTATAAATTAAGATTCACATTAAGTTATAGAGATGTAGAGGAATTGCTATCAATAAGAGGAATCAAAGCAGATCATACTACTATTCAAAGATGGGTATTTAAGTTTAGTCCATTGATTGAATCGAATATGCATAAACGAAAACGGAAGGTCAATAATAGCTGGAGGATGGATGAAACTTATATCAAGGTAGGAGGGAAGGACCGCTATTTATATAGAGCTGTAGATAAATATGGGGGTACAATAGACTTCCTATTAACCAAGTGGATAGGCTGACTCATGTTGTGCCACCTATACCGATGTAACTGTGCCACTCAAACCGGAGCAAGTTGTGCCACTCATACCGGAGCAAGTTGTGCCACTCGTACCGGAGCAAGTTGTGCCACTCATACCGATTGATGTTGTGCCACCCATACCAGAGCATTTGTGCCACCGTAAAATGGCAGAAGTACTCAGTTTAAAGAACAGAAATAATTTCTATCGTATAACTTTTGAAACAAAAACAAGCAAAAGTTATGGCTGCAAAAAAGATAGATATTATGGAATTAAAACAATTGTTACTATTAAAATCTAAAGGTGAGAGCAATCGCTCTTGTGAAAGGTTATTAGGTATTCATCGCAATACGATTAATCATTATGTACGGATGTTTAGAGCATCTGGATTAGATTATACAAAGCTGCTTGAGTACACTGATAAAGAGTTGGATGATTTGCTTCCTTCAAAAGGAACAATTGATTCAAATAGATACAGCACGTTCTCAGATTACCTATCCTACTTTGATAAAG